>CAYUBC010000222.1:0-6510 GCA_964442885.1 uncultured bacterium
CCCATGCCCAGCAGGATTAAATCAAACTGGGGTACCTCATCGGGCGAAAGACTCTGAAGCTGCCCAAGGACTGACCTAATAGTCTTCTCGTAGTGCTGGGCCGACTGCTGCGGATCTCCCTCGCTGGTGGGGGTAACAAACACCTGGGAGGCCGGAATAGGCACCCGATCTAACCAGGCTTGCTTAGCCATGCCAGCGTTGCTGCTGGGGTGGTCAACCGGCACGTAGCGTTCATCGCCCCAAAAAATGTAGAGTTTATCCCAGGGCAGGCTTTTTTCTGCCAGGGCTTGGTAGAGGGGTTGGGGGGTGCTGCCGCCAGCCAGGGCCAGGGTACAGAAGTTGTGATCTGCAATAGAGCGCTGAATAGTCCCTATGACGCGCTGGAGAGCATGCTGTACCAGGGCGGTTTTATCAGGCAGAACTTCAACAATAGGCGCAGTCATTAACGGTATACCCCGACTTTGGTTGCAAGATTATGGTGTTAGCAGCCTAGCCTATTCCCTGGGCTAGGCGACCGGATTTAAGCGAAATTATAGAAGCTGAGCAGCCCTATGGAAATTTTCCTGTGGCAGACAGGATGGTATGGGGTTGATGATGATATTGCCATGAACAACTTAAGAAATATAAAAGTTGTTAAGATAGCGTCGGGTTGTTCTAGCAGGCAAGCGATGGCTGGGGTTAACACCGTACCGCCCGAAGTTGTCCAGCAGGTAGCTGGCTACTTTAGCGTCTTGAGCGAACCCATGCGGCTGCGTATTCTCAATTTGCTGCGCGATGGCGAGAAGTGCGTGCAGGAGCTGGTGGAGGCCACCCAAACCAGTCAGGCTAATGTTTCTAAACATCTTAAGGTAATGCTCCAGGCGGGTATTTTGAATCGCCGCACGGAGGGCACCTCGGCCTACTACAGTGTGTCGGATGAACTGATTTTTGATTTGTGCAGCCTGGTGTGCGATCGCCTCGCCTCCCGCATCGAAGAACAGGCCAAACATTTCCGTGACTTTAGTCTGGCTGGTCGTCAGTAGGCGCAGTTGCAAACCAGGTAAGTGGGCTGGGATGCGGCCCTGGCCAGGGCCACCGCTACAGATGGATAGCTAACGATTTAAGCAGTAAGTCAGTGTATCCAGGTAGTCGGGGGCCAGGTCTCCTAGCCAGGTGCTCCAGGTATCTTCTCCAGCCTGGGCACGGAGGAAGGCGTTGACGGTATCCACCCAGGCGGGGTCGTTGCTGGGCAGGGCCAGGCTGTAGTATTCGCAGGTCAGGGGTAATTCGGGCACCAGGGTTAAGGTTTGCTGGGGCAAGCCCAGTTGGTTGATTGCGCTGCGGGTGAGAATGTCATCCCCCAAAAAGGCATCGAGCTGACCGTTGTTCACCGCTTGAATGGCGTCGGCCCGCCCGCTTGGGCCATCAAACCGGGTGATGTTGGCGGCAGGGTAACGCTCTTGGAGAAAGACTTCATTGGTCGAGTTAGCCAGCACTCCCAGGTTGAGCCCTTCTAAGGAAAGGGCTGGGTTAATGGTCGGGGCCTGAGTCACGGTAGTCAGAAAACGACTGCCCGTAGCAAAGATAAGTCTGGAAAACTCAATCCCCTCAATATCCTCCTGGATGCTGTTGGGGCCACATTCTAGATAGACCTGACCGTCGCGCACCAGGTCGAAGCGATCGACCAGGCTAGAGGGTAGTTCCACCAGCTCAATGGCAATGTCGGCCTGAATTTCTTCTCGCAGATAGTCCCGCAGGGCCACCGCTAAGGCCGGGCAGTAGCCTGTCCAGCCGCTGTTGTCCACATACCCAAAGGGAGGGGCATCGCGGCGCATGGCGATTCTCAACTCGCCGGTGCGTTCAATGGCCGTCAGGATGGATTCTTCCCTGGGCGGGGGGGCCACAGCGGGCGGCGGCATCAGGGCCACTGGCGGTGTCCCTGGATAGGCGGCATTCACCTGCTCCGCCGTGAGGCTGGTGATCATATCCATCACCATCGGCTGCCCTTCACTACGGGCTTTGGCGTAGGCCGCGGTTAGGTAGGGGAGGTATTGCTCTTCCCCTCGCAGGTGGGCACCCAGGAAGGCTACAGTTAGACCTTTGTAGTAAGCCGACCCGACCTCCCGATGTTCCCCCATCAGGATCGAGGGCACATCACCCGATCCTTCCCCTGGTGGCTTGGAGGAAAAGTGAGTGCCCCGCTGCAAGAGCACCAGGTAGCGCGGTTCGGCCTGTAGCCAGATGAAGGGGGCAAATTGTTCGGTGACCACTGGGGAGGTGATGTCGGCACTGCCGGTTACCATCAGAATGGGAACGTCGATGTTAGCGATGCTTTCTGGGCCGTAGAGGGCCGCCCCCATGTTGTGGGCCGAGATAATGGCCTTGATGCGAGGGTCGCTGAGGTCAAAGTTTTGGGGCGGCAAAAAGCGAGCCCGGCACTCCAGATATAGGGCGAAGTTGAGGCTAAACACATCGCGATCGCAGGTCTCTACAATGCGCGATCGGTTAATCTCCGCCCCAGCCAGCGCCAACACGGTTGAACTGCCCAGGGAATCGCCAATCGCCGCAATCCGCTCCAGATCCAGCCGCGCCGCCCAGTCGGGGGAGCTGGCTACCAACTGTTCCAGCTCATCGAGCAAAAAAGAAATTTCCTGGGGCCGATTGACAAACTCAATGGGGCTGAGCAGAGTGTTCAGCCGACCGCCCAAAAATTCGCGTCGATACTCTAAATCGCTGCCCACATGGTCGGGAGCCACCACCACGTAGCCGTGGGAAGCCAGGTGGCGGTTGAGGAAAATGAAGTCTTCCTTCACCGCACCAAAGCCGTGGGAAACAATCACAACGGGGGCTGGCCCTGGCGTCCCCTCTGGTAGGTAGACATCCACATCAAAGTCATAATTAACCGATAAGCCCCGCTGGGTTTGGCGCAGCGCTGGGTTAGTCACCGTGATGGTTGTCTTCGTAAAGGCGTATGGCCCTGGTTGGGAAAGCTCGGGCAGGGCGGCCAGGTCGAGCCCGGTTTGGGTGGCGGCCTCGGCTGCCGCCTGGGTGCGAATGGCCTCTACCGCCGCCCGGTTGTAGCTCAGGTAAATAGCCAGTTCCTGCTGCAAGGCTTGCAAGCCCTGAACGTTAACGCTGATGGAGTCAGCCGGAAACTCCCGCATCACATCCAGAATCGTCCATCCCTCTGGCCCGGCCTTGGCCGCCGCGTTGATCGCGGCCGCCCGCACGGCATGGAAGCCGTTTTCGCCGGGGGTAGACTGAAAAATCATCCCCACGTTGCCGAGCACATCGCGGCCCAGGGGGGAGTAGCTGAGATTGCCTACCGTTCTGGCCTCCAAAGGAAACTTGAATTGCAGCAGAGGCCGCAATCCTGCTAACGCCTGCTCATTTAAGAAGCGGGCCAGCAGGCGCAAATTCCCCGTTACTTCTCCAGTTTCGGCAAAGGTTTCCAGGGACTCTAGGGTTAGCGTAAACACCAGCGGCCCAGTTAACCGCACGGTGATGTCTTCCGCGCTCTTAGCAGGCTTCGACAAAAGCAGCTCTGCCCCTAGCCCTAAACCCGACAGCCCTACCGCAGACGCTAACGAAACTGACAACCAACGGCGCAGACCTTGTCTTAATCGGGGCATAGGGAAATCAGCAACTCACACCCTCCAAATCATACGGCCACAGACCCCAATTCAATCAATTGGCCGGAGGAATCTGCGCCAGGTCATGTACCGCTGGCCCCTGCAGCACTCTACCATCGGGATCAAACCGAGAGCCGTGGCAGGGGCAATCCCAGCTTTCCTCGGCGGCGTTCCAGGCAACGATGCAGCCCAGGTGTGGGCACACGGCAGAGACCTGATGCAGCTTGCCAGCCGCATCGCAGTAGGCCGCCACCTTATCCAGGCCAACGGTAACCAGCTTGCCGGTGCCGGGGTCCAGATCATCGGGGCCAGAAAGAAGCCCTTTGAGCCGGTCGCCCACCCAGCGAGTGCCTACCTCCAGGTTATTTTTAAGGGAGGTGGGGGTAACCAGGGGCGTGGCGCGGGTGGCTTCGTACAGTTCTGCCCAGGGATTGGGCTGTCCCAGAATTAAATCTTTCAGCACCATAGCGGCTACGGTGCTGCTGGTCATGCCCCAGAGGCTAAAGCCAGTGGCTACGTAGGTGTGCTGATGGGTCGGGGTGAGCCGCCCAATGTAGGGTAATTTATCGAAGGACACCATGTCCTGGGATGACCAGTAGTAATCGATGTGGGTAACGCCGAAGCGATCGCGAGCATAGTCGGCCAGTTGAGTAAAGCACTGGTCGGTGTCGGTTTTTTCGCCCACTTTGTGGCCTTCGCCGCCAATTAGCAGGAGTAGCCCGCCCTCGTCCACAGGCGTGGTTCGCAGGGAGCGATAACCGCTACCCGCGCCGATGAGCATTCCCTGGGGGGCATTGGCCGGGTCAATGCGGCAGCCAATCAGGTAGGAGCGCTGGGGATAGGATTTAGCGAAAAATAACCCCTGGTCTAGGATCGGCAGATTAGTGGTGACCACGACGTCCTGGGCGGTGACTGTGAAGCCAGCCTGGGTGTAGACCCGGCAGGGGTTTTCATGGTTGACGGCGACCACCCGCGACTGCTCAAACACGTAGGAGCCATTGCTGTTAATCGCTGCCGCCAGGGCCAGCAGATATTTACGCGGGTGGAACTGCGCCTGGTTACTGAACTTGACAGCACCCAGGGTCTTAAATGGCAGGGGTACCTCCGTTGTAAACGTGGCCGGTAAGCCCAGCGCCTGAGCCGCCTCTACTTCTTGCCTGACTTGCTCTAGGATGTCGGGGGTTTCGGCAAAGGTGTAGGCCTCTTTGCGCTCAAAATTGCAGTCAATAGGCGTTTCGCTGACTAACCGGGCAACTTGCTCAATGGCCGCCTGGTTAGACTGGCCATAGAGTCGGGCTTTCTCTTCTCCGAGATTCTGAATCAGAGTGTGGTACTTAAGCTGATGCAGGGAGGTTAACTTGGCGGTGGTATGTCCCGAAACGCCGCTACCAACCCGTTCAGCCTCTAAAACAGCCACCCGCTTACCCGCCTGTTTGAGCAGCATAGCGGTGGTAATGCCCGCCATACCAGCGCCAATAATGGCGACATCTACGTCAATGTTTTGAGACAACGCCGGATAGCTAGAAGGTAAGGTAGATGCCAGCCAAAAGGATTGATGGTGTTTGAGCAAAGGCACAGTCGTCATGGTCAGCATGATTTGGAAGATCCTCCTTATTTAGCCGGATCATGACCCTGGCTGTTGACTACCCCAGGGCAGACTTAGGGCACTCGTCTCTCCACCAGTGGATATAGGTTTCTACCATGCACTACCTGTAGGCGACGATGGCATTTTATTACGGTTGCTGTAGGTTTTCTACTGCCAGGCTACGGGTGCCTAAGCGGTTAGGTAGCCTGGAGAAAACCCTTATTTGGAGCCACTATGACTAACGATGCCACCTTAACCAGCCCTGGCCGAGTATATGCCAAGCCCACAGAGGGCCATATTTCTCTGGGGCGAGGGTTGCGGCAGGTGCTTTTTTCCATCCCCATGCTGGTGTTGTTTGGGCTGCTGTTGCTGGCCCTGCCCGCCCGCCAGCGGCCCGTTGGGCTGATTGGTGGAGGGATTACCGCCATTCTGTGGAGCGTTGTGGTCAGTGGTGTGCGAGTGGCCGCTGAGTGGGAGCGGGGGGTGATTTTGCAGCTAGGCAAACTCCAGGATGTGCGCGGCCCTGGGCTGTTTTATGTGGTGCCAATCATCGAGGCCGTGCAGTTTATTGACACCCGTACCCTGGTGCTGAATATTCCTCGCCAAAAGGTAATTACCCGCGACAACGTACCCGCCGAAATTGACAGTGCCCTGTTCTTCCAGGTCAACGACGCGGAGAAGGCGGTGGCCTCGATTCAAGACTTTCGCTTTGCCGTGTCGCAGTATGCCCAGGCCGCCCTGCGGGATGTGGTGGGCGGTTTGTCGCTGGATGAGCTTCTGTCGGAACGGGAGCAAATTCAAACCCAGATTGGCTCCATTGTGGAAGCCCAGGTGCAGGAATGGGGTTTGCATATTGACTCCATTCGCCTGCAAGATATTGAACTACCAGAGGATTTGAAGCGGATGATGTCTCGTCAGGCTTCCGCTGAGCGGGAGAAGCGGGCCACCATTACCAAGGCCGATGGCGATCGCCTGGCCGCCGAAAGCCTGGCCCAGGCTGCCGCCATCATGGAACGCAACCCCATCGCCCTAGAACTGCGAACGCTCCAAAGCATCGACGGTCTGGGAGCCAGCCCCTCCAATACGGTGGTGCTGTTTCCGGTGGAGTTGTCGCAGGCGATCGCCACCCTTCGTAGCCAGGCTGACCCCAATGGTTAATAGGTCAATCTCATTTTGTGCCCATAACGTAGGAATGATAATGCCTACGCTGTCAGTCGCAATGTGCGCGACAATCGCCGTCAACCGACACCTTTAGTAGGTTAGCAAGTTGATGAAGCCGTAATCCATTGAAATGGGTAAACCAGATTGCCTTGA
>CAYUBC010000223.1:0-3157 GCA_964442885.1 uncultured bacterium
GAGGCTACGCCAACGCGAAGCAATGCACCCATAGGGAAGATGGCAGTCGGTACCTGATTTTCTTGCGAGTCCCTAAACTCAAAAGCCGTCGCTGATCTGAGTCAGCGACGGCTTTATTTAGTAGTCAAAATTTAGCGGTCAAACCCGATCTACCCTAGAGCTACATCTGAGCCTGGTAGGGGCGACCCAGAAAATACAGGGTCACAGGTTGAGTTGCTGCCACAGCCGCGTTATGGTGCTTGGCAGACCAGGCTATACCCCGGTATTTGCCAACCACTTCCCCGTCTTGGGCTTCAATGCTAGGCCACTGGCGAGTATATTCGGCACCAAGAAAACGTAGTCGCATAATGGAGTCCTTAAAATTAGATTAGTTAATCGGCTTATTTCATACGTTGACGGCATCAACGTTCTACAGGGTTACAGCAATTATGCCCAACCCAAGTTAAGGAACCCTAATATAGGCATTAAATTGATGCCTTTGTTACAGAAACTAAAATCACTTTATCCAGTAAATATTTCGGCCAATGGGAAAGAGGTAGCGAAGCGCAGCATGCATAGGGTGAGCATGGCCCACCACAGCTAGTCCGTGATCGTGGGCCGTCAACAACCCGTAACAATTTTTACTGGCAGTCTGGCAACAGATCAGGCATATTACTCGGCTATGGCTGTGTGCGCGCAGTCTAGCATCCCAAAAATTTGGTTGAACGCCACTGAAGGTGTAACCAGCACCTCCAACCAGCGGCTAACTCCCAAGTCAGTCCAGAGCTGTCTCGGCAGCTAAGCTATTATTCGTGAAGATCTCCGAGGTCTCGAAGACCTCGGAGATCTTTCTCACCCCCTACCTGCTGCGCTACCGCCAGGTGGAGTGACCCACCCTTAACCCTGCCTGGAGCTAATCGTGCAGGGGGGGTTCTGGTATAGAACAACTACTCGACCACCGGTTGTACTCAACCGGCAAGCTTACTTGCCAAAACCCTAGGGAGGTAGGACGGTGGGCAGTGCTCACCGTCCTACCCAGCGCTCACTTCAACTGGCAGTGCCTGACTCTGGCGGTGATTTATGTGTCGGTGATTCGGAGTACATCTGCTATGGTCATCGGTAGACAGTGATAGTGAGCACTATGACAGTATCACTGGTTCTTACGAAACAATATGTACAACAAACAGCTAAGTACCTACGATTCAGCCCTCAGGTAAAGACAGGATGAAGAGCCTTATTCAAAAAGTGCAAGAATATTGCCCCATCAACCGTTGTGCTTGAGCTAGGCGCAAGGGATGGATAGCCCAGCAGGCACTGTTTCAGGTCAGGTTTAGGTTTCCACCAGGGTAGTGCCCAGGCCAACGTAACCGCCGCTGGGATGCCGACCAATCAAGTAAAGCGACACCTCAACCGTGCCGAGGCGGTAGGTGTGCAGTTCGGTCAGCCTATCGTAAAGCAACTGTCGGACAGCTTCGTAGCGCTGGGCCAGGTGTTCCCCCTGGGCGGTGTGCCAGAAGGGGTTATTAAGCACCGGGTCAAAAAATTGCTCTGGTGGATGGCGGTTGACTGACTCGCCACCCAGAAACTGTTGCAGAGTAGCGTCTTCTAGCTGGGTTGCAGGCCACTGTACCACCGTCAGGGGAGCGTCGGTTTCGCTGGGATACCACAGCTCTGCTGTTGCCTGACGTAGGCAATTCGCATAGTGATTGAGGGAATCGGTGGCCTGCTCCATAGGGGTAGATTACCCTACAGGGTCTTCAGCACGGTCATGGCTTCCCCAACATGGGCCGTAGGGTTGAACTGGGAGTTAAAGATGTGCCGCACTCGCCCCGCACTGTCAATCACGTAGGTGACGCGACCGGGCAGCAGGCCCAGGGTGGTGGGCACACCGTAGGCACGCCGTACTTTGCCGCCCTCATCGCTCAGCAGGGTAAAGGGCAGGTCATGCTTGCTGGCAAACTTTTGGTGCGAAGTGGGTGAATCGCTGCTGATGCCGATGACTTCCGCACCAGCCGCCTGAAAGTCGGTATAGCTATCCCGGAAAGAACAGGACTCCACCGTGCAGCCCGGCGTGTCATCCTTGGGATAGAAGTACAGAACGACAGCTTTCTGGTCGCGAAAGCTGCTGAGGGTAACCAATTCGCCAGTTTGGTTAGGTAGCGTAAAATCCGGAGCCAAATCGCCAACTTGCACAGCCATAACAACCTCCTGGGTAGGGCTCTAATAATTCTTTAGAATACTTAATATAAAGTCCTTTTGTTTGTCGGGCAGGTTACTCGTCCCGGCTTCGCCCTTATCCGCCGTCCATCGTTCCTAGCCATGCCCCTCTTGCTCTGGTTTCGTAATGACCTGCGCCTGCACGACCATCAACCCCTTTACGGAGCCGCGCGCACCGGGCAGCCAATCGTGCCGCTCTACTGTTTTGACCCCCGACAGTTTGGTCAAACGGCCTTTGGCTTTCCCAAAACCGGGGCCTATCGGGCTAAATTCTTGCTGGAAAGCGTAGCGGATTTGCGGCGATCGCTCCAGGCCCTCGGCAGCAACCTGGTCATACGCACGGGTCAGCCCGAAGCCATTATCCCGGACTTGGTGACAACCCTGGGGATTGACACGGTCTACTGGCACGAAGAGGTGACCCGCGAAGAGCAAGCGGTTGAGCAAGCCCTGGCAGCAAAGCTCGAACGGCTGGGGGCTGCCACCCAAATTTACTGGGGCGCAACGCTCTACCATCCCGATAATCTCCCCTTTGAGCTAGCCCAGCTCCCGGAAGTGTTTACCCACTTTCGCAAACAGGTGGAGCAGCGCAGCACCGTAGATGCCACCTTCCCCGCCCCGGCCCAACTCCCTCCCTTGCCCGTTATTGAACCGGGTGCTTTGCCCAGCCTGGCAGATTTTGGCCTGGCTGAGCCCACCGCTGACCCTCGTGGGGTGCTGCCCTTTGTGGGCGGAGAAACCGCCAGTTTGCAGCGCCTCCAGGACTATGTTTGGGCAGCCGACTGCCTGAAGACCTACAAGGAAACCCGCAATGGCCTGGTGGGAGCTAATTACTCCTCTAAATTTTCGCCCTGGCTGGCCCTGGGCTGTCTCTCGCCCCGGCAAATCTACGAGACGGTACAGCGCTATGAGGCCGAGCGAGTCAAGAATGATTCGACCTACTGGCTAGTGTTTGAGCTGCTCT
>CAYUBC010000223.1:3167-6507 GCA_964442885.1 uncultured bacterium
AGCTGCTCTGGCGGGATTATTTTCGGTTTATCTGCGCCAAACACGGCGATCGCGTCTTTTACCCCTCCGGCCTGCGAGGCTTACTCATTGACTGGAAGCAAGACTGGCAGAGGTTTGAAGCCTGGCGTACCGGCATGACAGGCTTTCCCTTGGTGGATGCCAATATGCGCGAGCTGGCGGCCACGGGCTTTATGTCTAACCGGGGACGGCAGAATGTAGCCAGCTTTTTAACCAAAAACCTGGGTATTGACTGGCGCATGGGGGCCGAGTGGTTTGAGTCGCTGTTGATTGACTACGATGTGTGCAGCAACTACGGCAACTGGAACTACACTGCCGGGGTTGGCAACGATGCCAGAGGGTTTCGCTACTTCAACATCCCCAAGCAGGCACAGGATTATGACCGCCAGGGTACCTATGTCAAGCACTGGCTGCCAGAGCTCGCCGCCCTCCCCGCCGCCAAGGTACACACCCCCTGGTTGCTTCAGTCCGTTGAGCAAAAACGCCTTGGGGTACGGCTTGGGGTAGATTACCCCTGGCCAGTTGTAGATCTGGCCAAGTCAGTACAGGTGAATGAGCGCATCTACAATCGAGCTCGTCTGCTGCGGTAGCTGCCGAACAGAAACCCTAGTGGAGGCCAGGATGCCATCCCTGGCGCCCTCAAACTTTAGCGGGTAAGCGACCTGCTCTTCCCTCGGCGTTGTAGGGGCCGGAAACTAGCGCTTTCCTTTAATAGATCTGTGCTAGCTACAATTTGACCAATGTCAAGTTTCCCTAACAAATTAGGGAATACTTCCACGGTTCTGTGGTTTCTTTGCTACCATTGGCTGCATTGGGCTGAGGCCCAATAAATCAAACCCTTAAATCAAACCCTTAAATCAAACCCTTAAATCAGAAGTTTCACTTGACCCAGCTCTGGACGGCTGGGTTTTTTGTAGGAATTTTTTACAGAACCATACCAAGTCCAGATCGAAACCGTTAGCTTTCCTTTAGCCAAAGTTCCACTTCTGGGCTTGGAAAAGATTTATCGCGCTGAAGCGGTCATACGTTTAGTAACAAAGGCAACTAATTTGCTGGTCTGGTTAATCTGGCTACTTTCTAGCGCCTCTTAATTCTGATACGTTGCTGATAACTATAACTTCCGCTGTTTTGCCAGGGATTTGTGCTGTACCAATGCCTAAGGTTATTTCAATTCACTCCTACCGAGGTGGAACTGGAAAGTCAAATTTTACGGCCAATTTAGCCACTACCATTGCCATGCAGGGGTATCGGGTGGGCGTTGTCGATACCGATGTACCATCTCCAGGTATTCACAACATTTTTAGCCTGGAGCCAGAACAAACGCCCAAAACCTTGAATAGCTATCTATGGGGAGAAGCACCCATTGAAGCTGCGGCCTACGACGTGAGCCAGACCGCCGGTCTGGGTAGTGCAGGGCAGCTTTTTTTGGTGCCCTCTAGCGTTAAGGCTGACGACATTGCCCGAGTGCTAAAAGATGGCTACGATGTCAAGCTTTTAAACGACGGCTTCCGGAAGCTGGTTAAGGCCCTGAAACTGGATTATTTGTTTATTGATACTCACCCCGGCCTGTCCAAAGAGACCTTTCTGTCCATTGCCATTTCCCACGTTTTGATTCTAATCCTGCGCCCCGACAAGCAAGACTACCAGGGTACAGCGGTAACCATTGATGTGGCTCGTCAGTTAAATGTGCGCAAAATGCTGTTAGCGGTCAATAAAGCCTACAGCACTCTCAATTTTGATGCCCTTAAGCAAAAAGTGGAAGAAACTTACCATGCCCCAGTAGCCGGGATCTTTCCGCTTTCGGAAGAAGTCGTACAACTGGCTAGCGAAGGCGTATTTTGCACACGCTTCCCTGACCATCCAGTGAGTCAGGAGTTTAATAAAGTAGCGGCCCAGATTATGGCAGAAGGGTAGGCACGGATGACTAAGAGTGACTTTTCGTCCCTGGCAAGTTCGATTCAGGCGGTCGCATCGCCCTTTCGTCAGTACCTCAGCGATTTGCACGCCAAGTATCAAAGCGCCACCGAAGGGGCCGTGGCCGACTACATTCCTGAATTGGCCCTGGCTGACCCCAACTGGTTTGGCATTTGTGTGGTCACTACAGACGGCCAGGTGTTTGAGGTGGGCGATTGCGATCCGCTGTTTACAATCCAGTCCATTTCTAAAGCCTTTGTCTACGGGCTGGCCCTGGAGGATCACGGGCGCGACTATGTCAACAGCAAAGTCAGCGTGGAACCCACCGGGGAAGCCTTTAACGCCATCGTGCTGGATGAAGTCACCAACCGCCCCTACAACCCGATGGTGAATGCCGGGGCGATCGCCACCGCCGATTTAATTAAGGGCGACAGCGCCACCGATCGCCTGAAGCGGATGCTGGCCATGTTTAAGCGCTACACCGGGCGCGATTTAGACATCAACGTGCCGGTGTTTTTGTCGGAGAAGGGGACAGGGTTTCGCAACCGGGCGATCGCCTACCTGATGCTGAACTTTGGCATGGTTACCGACCGCATTGACGAGACCCTGGATCTCTACTTCCAGCAGTGCTCAATTATGATCAACGCCAGGGATTTAGCCATGATGGCGGCAACCCTGGCCAACGGCGGGGTTAACCCCGTGACGGGTGAGCGGGCCTTAGACGAGCACTATGTGCAGGATGTGGTCAGCGTTATGCTCACCTGCGGCATGTATGACTACTCCGGTGAGTGGGTTTACCGGGTGGGCTTGCCTGCCAAAAGTGGTGTGGGAGGCGGTATTACTGCCCTAGCTCCTGGGAAGTTGGGCATTGGCACCTTTTCTCCACCGCTGGACGCCAAGGGCAACAGCTACCGGGGCATCAAGGTGTGTGAGGATCTGTCCCGCGACTTTGGCCTGCATCTGTTTAACGTTGCCAAATCCGACCATGTCTTAAACGATTGGTTAACGGGCAGCGGTGCCGATAGCTGGTAACTCCCATGACAAACGGCCAGCTAAAACTGCGAACAGCTCTGATTCTTCCCTGGAGGAACGATATCTCATTGTTGGAGAGTCGAACCAAGGACGAGTTTTGATTGTGTTGTACACCGAACGAGGAAATTCGATTCATCAGTGCAAGAGAAGTGACAGGAACTGAGCGAGAAGCTTATGAGGAGGGATGAATCAAAGATGGAAGATGATTTGCGGATAGCGTATGACTTGAAAAGCCTACGAGTCAGAAGATTGGGTTCAGGGCGAAAGAGTTTTGGCTCAACAACAGTGCGTCTAGAACCAGATGTTGCAGAGATGTTTCCAAGGGAGTGTAATTTAAGCCGGGAAACCCTCTAAGTGAAAGGGATTGAGGGTTTGT
>CAYUBC010000224.1:0-6495 GCA_964442885.1 uncultured bacterium
ATGACACGACCAGCGCATAGCCGACGTTTTTGGGCAGGTAACGGCGACCCAACTGGGGAAACTGAGCAACGGTCTCCTGTTCTCCCCGCAGCGACAGCCGATCCTGGAAGATATTGGCCACATCCAGGGTTGTGGTGCCTTCATCTAGCAGGCTATAGGAACTGGCCAAACTGCCGGTTAGCCCAACTCCCGCTTCGACCGAGGTCATCACCAGCAGGCCAACCGTCGCCGAAGCCGCAGTACCCAGGATGGCTTCGACATCAAAGCCAATGCCAATGTCCTCGGCACGTGTCCAACTGTAGGTAACGCTCTCGGTAGAGGTGAGCTGAACCGAGGAAGCGTTGTCGTAGGTGCTTCTGACCGTGAGGTTTTCGCTGGGGACGGGGGGTGCGCCCTCAATGTAGCCCAGCAGGGTGGGGTTGAACTGGGCATTACCTACCCAGCGCAACTCCAGGCTTTCAATCCGCTGATCCTGTAGCGCTTCGATGAAGGCACCGGACTGGATGTGGGCGTAGAAGCGACGCATCAGGGCGACGGCCTGTCCAGCCTCGTCGGTTTCCTGGGTGGGGTACTCGTTGGCGATCAAGATAGAACTATCCGTATTGCGCTCAATGCGCCCAATGGGAGCGGTATCGGGAACAAACCCAACCTGACCAGAAGGGAGTCCGTGGTAGCCGTTGGAGGAGCGATCCAGAATCGTGTCACGGCCCACATCGTTCATTGCCCAGTAGCCCAGTAGCCCCGGCTCTCGACCGGTCAGGAATAAATGCTGGTTAGCCTGAACTTCGTCGGCTCCAAGGGCCTGGTTCCATACCCGCACTTCGCTGAGAAACCCAATAAAGGGGGTCGCGCCCGGTTGCCCTGCGCCCAGCCGCAGGGTGCCACCGGAGGGAATCACGCCGTTTTGGGCAACCCGTCCAGAGTAGCGATTGAGCCCATCCACATAGAGATGCAGTTGGCCGGTTTGGCTCTGCCAGGTGAAGGCCAGGTGATGCCAGCGTCCGTCGGCCAAGTTGATGGAGCGGGGCGGCGTTGCTTCCCCATTCACCGTAATTTGCAGGTTGGCAGGATTGAGAATCTGCCAGCCGCTCCCTTCAGCCGCGTAGTCTGCAATGGTGCCGGGAGCATTGGGCTCATTGGTGCGTACCCAGCCTTCCCAGGTAAGAGCCGTAAGGCCGGAGGCGGCGATCTCTCCGGTTCCAAAGTCTGAGATCACCACCTGGGCGGTATTGCTGTCTGGCTGCAACTCCAGGGCTGTGCCGGGAAGAGCAATCTGCCAAGCTTCATCCACCGCGTTATAAGGTAGGGCACGCAGCCGCCCCCGGCGGTCAAAGAAGTTGAGATGAACGGCAGCCTCGACACTTTCGTAAGCACTGACTGTCCCGACAGGAAGCGCAAAGCCCAGCAGCGCCCCTTTGACAACGCCGCCGCTGGTAGTGGGGATAATCGGCAGCGGTTGAGGCTGGTTGGTGAGAGTAGTGATCGCGGCTATGTAGCGATTCCGAATCGTTGCAATTTGCGACTGCACCGCCGTTAGGGCAGCTCGCGCTTCCTCCAGGGTGCCCTGATTCACCAGGTCTTGTTCTAAACGAGCCAGGGTCGCCTGGGCGCGATCACGCTCCTGAGTGCGGTCGTTGAGTAGATTAGTCAGGTCAGTAATCAGGCGACGACCAGCGGGATGGAGATTTTCGCCCGGTCGGTTATCAAAGTCTTCCAACCCCCAGTTGGTGGTAAACGCCCCTGTAAAGGCTTCACTTTCTGGAACAATGAGCAACCGACCATTGGCGTTAAGCACTAGCACCTGGTCAAAAAACAGGGCATTGAAGGGCGACCGAGTTCTGAGCCGCACAGTAGCCCGTTGCCCAAAGCCAATAAATTCGACCTGCCAGGTTTGAGCAAAATTAATTGAATTAGTCAGCTGTCGCACCTCTAACTGGTCATAGCGCTGGCGATTGGCGGCCAATCTAGCGGTTAGCAACAACCGTTCATCAGAACGATGCTGAATTTGAACCAGAAAAATGTTCCTTGCCGCCTGAGTCCGGTCAAAGCCCGTTCGCACAATCGCCCATTGTTCTGATTCTGGGAAGCGGGTAGGACGCGAGGTTGACAGGTTGGGTTGGCTACCCCCACTAAAGTTGAGGAATTGGGTAAAGTTGAAACCAATCGGATTAATGGGAATGCGCGCGTAGCGGTTAAAGGGATCATTCAGGGCGCGGTTGAGGCGGTTTGAGGCGGTTGTTACCTCAGTATTCAACTCCCTCAGGCGGTTACGCTGGGTGTTGATCTCATTTTGCAGGAACTGTTCAGGATTATCGCTGGATAATTGCGCCTCTAAGAAGCGGATGCGTTCGACTAAGCTGGCTTCTTCGCCCTCTAGCGGTGGCAGCCGATCTAAATCGTCCTCCAAATTGGCAACGTTATTAGCCAGGGTAGACAGCGCTATCTCATCAACAAACTCGGCCTGGGTGACGGTGCTGGCCAATTCTTCGAGGCGGTGGCGACGAATTTCTAGGGTGTTCCACTCGCCACCAGGGGCGGCGATGTGGAAGTAGCGCAGGTGAGTCATGCCTTCAGGAACGCTAAACCGGGCCTGGGCCACCCGCCATCCCTCATCGTTGGCGGCATCCAGCAGGCGAATCTGGGCTGGAACAACAACGGGGGGCGTGGGCTCCCCATTGCGTCCACCGCGGCGGCCCTCAAAAATAAATGCAAAGGCTTCGGCGGCAGCGTCAAAGGGCTGAATCGGTGCATCAGTGCGGTACTCAAAACGTTCCAGGTAGGTCGCCCCTTGCACGACATTGAATAGCTCTCCATACCGGTAAGCCGTGGCAGGAGTGCCGTTAAAGGTGCGGGCTAACCGCTGCCCCGTAGGAAAGGCCCCAAACACCCGGCCCGTGTTCGATTCGGGTGAAAAGTCCACTGTTTCGCCGTTGGCCAGAGACATCAGTGGCCAGTAACCCACCAGCCCAACCTCACGACCTAGCAGTGGGTTGTTAAGCCGCTGCTGAATTTCAGTTTCGGTGAGGGCCACGTTCCATACTCGCACCTCCGACAGTCGGCCAGCCCAAAAGCCTGCTCCCGATGCCGGATCCTGCACACCGATTCTGGCTGAGAAGCCACTGAACTGGGCCGGAGTTGCCCCCTCGTAGGTATCGGCCAGTTCCCCGTTGACGTAGACGCTGAGGCTATGGCGGCGATCCAGCACTACGGCCAGGTGCGTCCAGGTATTGAGGGGAATTGAGACATTCTCCATCAGGTAGCGCTGGCCGTTATCGGTAGTGAATATCGGGGTGCCATCCACCAGACCCAGGCCATAGCTCTCTGGCTTGGCAAAAATCCACTGTTCTTTATTGGCCGCAGGCCATACCCAGGCTTCGATAGAGAAGTTGCGGACGAAGTTGAGGCTGCGATCGCTGCCCACATCAATGTAGTCGTCCACACCGTCGAAGCTGAAGCTGGAGCGCGTTTCTGGGGCAGGCTCAAACTCCTGGTCACCAGCTATCCCGCGCACCTGTTGCAGCACGTTGGCCGGTAGCAAAACGTCACGGTTATTTTCCAATAGCAGCGTTTCCTGGGGCAGAGCGTCAATTTGGGCCAGGGTGCCATCGGTGCGTACGCCAAACACCAGGGAGGCCAGAGTGACCTGAGGTTCCGAAGCGCCCAGCACCCGCACAGGCACGGCCAGCATCACCCGTACCCCGCCTTTAATAAAGGAGACATCGCCATCCTGAGTAGTCATCTCGCTTTGCAGGCAGAAGCGGGTCGCTGCGGGGGCTTCGCTGGCCGTCAGTTCCTCCCCGGCTTCATCGCGCAGAACCAGGGTACGCTTAATCAACCCAGGAATTTGGCGCGGCTGGGGATCGTCCAGATTTCCCTCTTCTACGGTGTAGTCAGCCAGATCAAAGAGTCGCTGGCTGGAACGCCGCAGGGAAAACAGCTCAATTCGCCCGGTTTCGCGATTGTGAGCAAAGATGTGCCAGCGGCTGACCGCGTGCTCGGTGGTATTGGTTAACACCACCGAAAACCAGCCCTGAGTGAGGTTTTGGGTCAGGCGAATCTCCTGAGTAGGCTCAAAGAAAAAGTTACCGGCAAAGTCCCGAAAATCCAGGGTATCAAAGGACTGGTTACTGCCCAAGCCCTGGGGTTTGGCCGGGGTGAAGCGCTGACGACTGCGCTTAAACCGCACCTCTAGCTTGGGCACCAGGCGCTCGGTGCCGCCGTCCAGCAAAAAGCGGTCTACAAAGAGCGTGTTGTCCTGAGATTGACGAAAGACAAACAGGTGCTCGCCATCAGAAATTACTTGAATGGGAGCCAAAGCGGTACGGCGAGCGGTGTCGTACTGCGATCGCACCCACTCATCTACCCCCTCTTCCCGCTCCCGCTGAATCACTGATTCGTCGGGGGCAGCGGCGGGCAACGGCAGCCGCACCCATTGTCCCCATTGAGAGATAGCCGGTTCTGGAGCCAGGACATTAGCGTCGTCTTCAGGTGCTTCGGTGTCTGCTTCAGGGGCAGTGTTGGTCTGTTGCGTTGGAGCAGCGGGCGTTTGCCGCACCGCGTAGTAAATGTCGCGGTTGGTGTCGATGCCAAACAGAAACACAAGTCCCTGGTGTTGCAGAGAGGTGATGTATTGCAGGTTGTTGCGGTTAATTTGCATGGGTTTTTCTCCATTAGGGTTAAAACGGTGGAAAGCAAACGATAGAAAAAGGGTCATTCCCACACGGGCGCACCACATCCCCGCTCCGCCATCCAGGGGTAAGCGCGCGCTCCCGTCATTCCCACACGGGCGCACCACATCGGTGCCGGGTAAGAGGCACTCACCGAGCCTTAGCAGGTTAAGGATGGAGAGCGGTGCCCCGCCGCTGTGGCAAGGGGTAGTAGCGGGGTGAGCTGAGGCTAGGCCAGAGGGACAGGGGCTAGCCCTGGTTCCAGTAGGCCACCGAAAAGGTTGGGGTTACTATCCAGAACTGTCAGCATCGGCTCAGCCACCAGCTCATTGGCCGTCGTTGGTGGGGTGGCATAGCCCAGCGTGGCCTGAACGAGTTCGGCCAAGAGACCATGCACCTGGGTGGTGGGGTGGGTATCGTCAAAGAACACAAATTCCTCAGGGTTGACTCCAGCGGGTTGGCCCAACAGAGGATCGGTGGCGTTGGTAAAATCAAACTCTTCAGGACTGGCGGCAATGCGTTGCCCCAGGCTGGCCACATCAATAGGGATGATCTCCACCCCAAGGGTGACTTCCAGGTCTTGCAAAGCCAAATCGAGGGCTTGGTTAAAGGCCAGGCTGGCCAGGCTGGCGGGCTCTGTAAGGCCGGCCTGACGATTAATCGGTAATAGCCCCAGATCGGGAGAATTGGCCACCAGGAAGGTATCGGCCCCCTGGTCTACCAGAGTGGTAATGGCCGTGGTGAGGTTGGTGATGGCGTTGTTAATCACCGCAGTCAGGCCGTTGGGGTCAGTAAGCCCATTGCCCAGGTCGTTGCTCCCGGCCCAAACCACATACAGGCCATCAGGGTCGGCACCGCCGGGGCCAGTGGTGGCAACAAAGGCATCAATTTGATCCAATAAGCCGGGCAGGTTGAGATTCGGCGCGATCGCATCGCCAATGTTCTCTCTTCCGCTCAGCGCCCCAGCGAAGGCAAAGTTTTGTATCTGCTCGTTACTCAAACCCAGGTTGGGCGCGAGCTGCTCCAGCCAGAGCGGGCCGTTAGACAGTCGTCCCTCAAAGTAGGGCGGGCTGGGAGGAAAGAACCCGCCCGTGGCGGCAAACAGGTTGCCTGTGTCTGAGAGGCTATCGCCAAACACCACCAAATGGCTAATGGTAGGTAAAGTAGGGGGCTCACCAAGTTCCTCCAAAAACACCCGAATGCGGGCCACCTGAAAGTCGGGGGCGGTAAAGTCGGCATTGGCAAAGCGGGCGTCACTGAGAATGGGGCCAGCGGGGATAAAGCCATCGGCCAAAACTACCACGCCATTTTCATCCTCCCCCGTATTAGGAGCCATCTGGCCAAAGAAGGCGGTATTAGCGGGGATTTCGTCGTTGACCTCAGACCCGGCATCCAGCACCTGGCTACCCAGTACAATGAAGTCGGCCCCAATGAAATGGCCAGCCTCGTCAAAGATGGGATGCAGACGCTCATTGCCGTTAGCAATAAAGAAATCGTTGCTGGGAATCACCATCGAGGCGTAGTTGAAGAAGCGACTGCCGGGGTCGTTGGGGTCGAGTTCAACGGTAAAGCTGGCGGTTTCGCCGGGGTCAATGGGGCCAGGGGTGTCTGCTTCACCGAGGATGGTGCCCTGCACGGTGCCAAAGCCAGCCAGGTCAAATTCCTGGGAAATCAGCTCGGTAGCGCCATCCTCGGCTAGGGATTCCAGCCCGGGGGAGACGGGCCGCCCGCGGTCGTAGGTGTCGAAGCTGCCGTCGTGGAAGCCAAACCACAGGGGGGTGAGAAAGGCTCCGTTAGCGGGAGACAGGTTTTCAATGGAGACGGTGAC
>CAYUBC010000225.1:0-6495 GCA_964442885.1 uncultured bacterium
CTGGGCTTTTTGGGGCGACTCGTGGGAGACGTGGCGCGAGCCAAAGCTGAGAATACCGCTGATGGTCTCGTGATCGCCGAGCAGATCCATCACACCTTCGCCATAGACCCAGGGGTAAGCGCCTCCCAGCTTGCGCACGGCCACCCGGCCATCGACATAGAGGCTTTTGACCAGCATGCCAATTTCATCCTTGTGGGCGGTAATAGCGATGGCTCGCTCCGCATCCCGTCCCGGAACTTTGGCAATCACATTATCAGCCTCGTCTAGCCAGTGGTCTACCCCAAGGGCGGCGAAGCGTTGGGCCAAGCGCTGGTTGATTTCGGCCTCAGCACCGCTGGGAGAATGGCACAGCACCAGATCAGCAATCAGCGAGAAGAGCGTGTCGTAGGGCATGGGCAAAAGGTGGTTGTGGGCCTGGGCCGGGCGCTAGCGGTTTTGCCGAGGCAACTCAACTGCCTGGATATGGGCTAGGGTGCGCTGGTTTTCTGCCGGGGTGCCCACGGTAATTCGTAAGCCGCCACCGGTATGGCGAATCAGCGTGCCCTGAGCCTTGAGCTGGCGAAACCAGTCCTCCAGAGATGCGGCCATGGATGCTTGGGGCACTGGGGGCCGAGCGTAGATAAAGTTGGCCACGCTGGGCCAGGGATGGAGGGCGGTTTCCTTTGCCAAACTAGCGGCTAACCACTGACGCTGCTGCTGAATTTCAGGGATAACCGCCAGCAATTCCTGACGATGAGCCAGGGCTAGTTGGGCCGCGGCCTGGGTAGGGCTGGGCAAATTGTAGGGCAGGCGCACCTTTTCCAGAGCCATAATCAACGCTGGATTGGCGACCGCATACCCAACTCGGTAAGCGGCCAGCCGAAAGGCTTTAGAAAACGTTCTCAACACTACCCAATTGGGTTTTTGCAGAATTTCAGCCACGGTGGTGTGCTGGCTAAATTCAAAATAGGCTTCATCAATGACGACCAGAATATGGTCGGGCAGGTGCTTAAGCCAGGTTAGCTCAGCCTCCGTTAGCCCATTGCCCGTGGGGGAATTGGGATGCACCATAAACACCACCCGCACCGGTAGTCCCTGGGGCTGTTCAATAGCCCGCTGAGCAGCAGCTAAATTCACCTCAAAGGTCGCCTCGTGGCGGTCTACGGCAATGACCGGAATCCCCAGCGTGCGGGCCAAAATGCCATACATAGAAAAGGTAGGATTAGCTACCAGCACTGCCCCCTCACCGCCAACGCAGGTGGCAATCAGCAAAGAACGAATCAACTCGTCTGACCCATTGCCCACGGAAATGTGGGCCGCCCCAATGACATCAGCCAGGTGGGCAGAGTCATTGACGTACTGGGCGATCGCCCGCTTCAACTCCCCATGTTCCCCGTCGGGGTAGCGGTTCGCGGCGATGGTGTGTTGCCCCGCCCAGGCCAGCTTTTCCTTGAGTGCTGCGGGCAAATCGTAGGGGCATTCGTTGGTGTCGAGGTGGTCGATGATTGCCAGGGGGCTCTCGCTAGCCTCGCCAGGATGGGGCGTGTAGGCCGCTAGCTGAACAACATCCGACCGCAGAAAAGGAAGAGACATGGGCGTTGCAATCTGGGCAGCTTGATCATTATCGCATTCGTCGCCGATTGACCTATACAAGCGTCAGCCGATCTCCCACCTGCAAACGGCCTCCGGCTTGATTGGGGATTTTGGTGTTAACCGCCAGCCGATAGAAATGGTTGAAGCGGGAAGGATGGGTCCAGGTCGGTAGGGTGGCCGCACGCTGGGCCGCAAAGGTGGCTTGAAAGTCTGGCGTAGCGGCTCCGGTGAGGGGATCACGGGTAGGCACCACACACCGCTGGCAGGGATTGACGCCCTCCAACTCCACGTCACCGATGGCAAACCGCACAGGCCGCCCATCGGCGCTGAACAACTGGTCTTCCCAGAAGGCCGGAACGCCGTCAATTTCCAAGTTAGTGCGGAAACGACGGCGCACCTCCTCCACGGTTAGGGCGGGATACCAGGAGGCTACGGTTTGCAGCGTGGCGGTGCTAATCAGCGTCGGGCCGGGCGAGTCGGTGTCGTCGGGAAAGCCCATGTCGCGATTTTCGCGCACGCTTACCGATTGCTGAAAATACTCCCCCAGCCAGGCTGCCAGGGCAGGCCGGTCATCCTTGAGGGAGAAGTAGGGACTGGGGCCGTGCCCTTCCCCAACGCAGCAAACGGATTGCTGATCTGCCGTAAAGGTGGTTCTGAGCCGATGGATGGCGGCATTGCGCTTGCCGTTGATAAACCGATGGTTGGCGTCCAACAGGGCGTAGGCGCGATCGCCCTGCAATGCGCCACTGGCCAGCACCGTGGCTTGGGGCACCGATACCGCATCTAGGGCCTTAATGGGAAATATCTCAATCCGAGTCAGATGGGGCGTCATGGGAGAAGCTTAAGCGGGGATAGCCCCCAAGTCAAGAAAAGACCTCCAGGCTAGTTAAGCCTGGAGGTCAGAATCAGGGTGCATCTACCGTTTTACCTTTCAGCAGAACTCGGCTCATTCCGGGATAATACATAGAGTTCACCGCCCCTTGAAACAAACCCAGCATGATCCAAACACTTTGTAAATTTTGGTACATAGTTAATGCCTGATTCTACCGTGCCCGTTAAGATTCAAAACCCTTCTTTGTCGCCGCCAGGCTTGCCGCTACAGCCTGCGGTTTACCTGGTCGGCGCTGGGCCGGGGGATCCGGAACTGCTAACGGTCAAAGCGCAGCGGCTAATCAGCCAGGCCGATGTCATTCTTTACGCCAATTCGCTGGTGCCGCAGCAAATTTTGGACTGGGCCCGTCCCGATGCGGAACGCCTGGGCACCGCCAACCTGACCCTAGAGCGCATCCTGCCCCTGATGGTAGAACGAGTGCAGGCCGGTCAGTCGGTGGTACGGCTGCAATCCGGCGACCCTAGCCTGTACAGCGCTATTCACGAGCAAATTCAAGTTTTGGCGGAGGCCGGGGTGCCCTTTGAGGTTGTCCCTGGCATCAGCGCCTACCAGGCCGCAGCGGCAAAGTTAAATGCTGAGCTAACCATTCCGGGGCTGGTGCAGTCCATTATTCTGACCCGCATCAGCGGTCGCACCCAGGTGCCAGAGGCTGAAGAGTTGGCCAGCCTCGCGGCCCATAAAACTAGCCTCTGCCTGTACCTGAGTGCCCGCCACGTGGAAGCCGCCCAGGCCCAACTGCTGCTTCACTACGAGGCCGATACGACGGTGGCCATCTGCTATCGGCTGGGCTGGCCCGATGAGCAAATCTGGCTGGTGCCGCTGGCGGATATGGCGGCAGCCACCCACCAGTACGACCTAATTCGTACCACCCTTTACGTGATTAGCCCGGCCCTACGCGGCGTAGCGGGCAAAACGGTGCTGGACAACGGACGGCGATCGCGCCTTTACAGCCCCGACCACACTCACCTGTTTCGTCCCAAACCCCAGGAGTAAACCAGGAGTAAATACTTGGAATGGAAGAGAAATCCGCTAGAGTGACTAAACAGCTATTTGATCCGATGGTTGTTAGGCGTTTTTCGGACAATGGGCTCCCCGGTGGTGGGCAGTGCCTGCCCTACAGTACGTAGGATGGCTGAACTGGTAGCGGGGACTGCTTGCCTGGAAAGCTCCTTAGTCGGCTGATGTGGGTGGCCTGGTCAGGCGCGGAGCAAAGGGAACTGCATTTACCGTCGTTCCTGAATCGAAAGTACACATCTTGTAACCTATGAAAAAAGTTTTTGTCCTCGACACCAACGTATTGCTCCACGACCCCATGGCAATATTCAGGTTTGAGGATAACGATGTAGTTTTGCCCATTACCATCATTGAAGAATTAGACCGCTTCAAGAAAGAAACCGCCGACACAGGCCGCAACGCCCGCTACGTTTCGCGTACCCTCGACGAACTGCGCCGTAAAGGATCCCTGGTGCAGGGCATTCCCCTGGAGCAGGGTGGTAACCTCAAGGTCGCCCTTTGCCACCGCGACACGCTGCTGCAACTGCCCGCCGAACTGGAAGGCGACCAGGGCGACAATGCGATTCTGGCCGTGGCCATGGAATATCGCCACCACCATGACTTGCCCGTGGTGCTGGTCAGCAAAGATACCAACCTCCGCATCAAGGCCGATGCCCTGGGGTTGGTAGCCGAGGACTACGAAACTGACAAGGTCAACATCGACGACCTCTATACCGGCACCCTGGAGATCATGGTGTCGGCAGCCACCATGAGTCAGTTGTTTAGCGAGGGGCACCTGCATCTGGATAGGCCGCTGTACCCTAACCAGGCCGTTACGCTGGTGGATGAATCTAACCCCGCCCACACCGCTCTGGCCGCCGTGCGGGGCAACAGTGGCAAACTCATCCCCCTGACCAAACTGCCCCATGCCGGCGTTTCGCGGGTGCAACCCCGCAACCGGGAGCAGCGGTTTGCCTTTGAGCTGCTCCTGCAAGACTCGATTGCTCTGGTAACGCTGGTGGGCAAGGCCGGGACGGGTAAAACCCTGCTGGCCATTGCCGCTGGCGTCCAAAAAGTAGCGGACGAACGCCTCTACTCACGGCTGTTGATTGCCCGGCCCATTGTGCCCCTGGGGCGAGACATTGGCTACCTGCCCGGCGACCTGACGGAAAAACTCAACCCCTGGATGCAACCCCTCTACGACAACTTTGACCTGATTTTTGGCACCCAAGACCTGCGGGGCCGCCCTGACCACTGGCGACGCGGCCATGAAGAAATGATCGACCAGGGGTTGCTGCAAATCGAACCGCTCACCTACATTCGGGGCCGCTCTATCCCCAAGCAGTTCTTGATTGTGGACGAAGCCCAGAACCTCACCCCCCACGAAGTCAAAACCATTCTCACCCGGGCTGGGGAAGGCACCAAAATTGTGCTAACCGGCGACCCCGACCAAATCGATAACCCCTACGTCGATGCCGCCAGTAATGGGCTCACCTATGTGGTTGAGCGGTTCAAAGGCGAGGCTCTGGCCGGGCACATTACCCTGACCAAGGGCGAGCGCTCAGAACTGGCCGAGCGCTCGGCATTGCTGCTGTAGGGACTGGATGGAATGGGGGTGAGTTCCTATCCTACTCGCCCTCTGGCTTAAACAATTGCACGCCGTCCCGGCCATCGGTGTCGTGGATGAAGACCTTCACTAATTCATCCTTGGCGGTGGGCAGCACCCGGCCTACAAAGTCGGGGTGGATGGGCAGTTCCCGATGGCCCCGATCAATCAACACCGCCAGGCGAATGGCGCTGGGGCGACCGTATTCAAGCACCGCATTAAGGGCGGCTCGTATGGTGCGCCCGCTATAAATCACATCGTCTACCAGCACCACGGTTTTGTTGGTGATGTCAAAGGGAATTTTGGTGCGGGCCGGGGTGCGGGTGCTGATTTTGTCCAGGTCATCTCGGTAGAGGGTGATGTCGATCGCCCCCACCGGCAATTGCACGCCCTCCAGCCGCTGAATCTGGTGAGCCAGGATGTGGGCTAGGGGGACGCCACGGGTGTAAATGCCCAGCAACACCAGTTGATTCAAACTGCCCCCGCGCTCAACCACCTCAGAGGACAGCCGATTTAAGGTGCGGCGCATCTCTTCGGCGGATAGAATCTCAACCACATTGCTGCTGGCACTCATTGGCAGGGGCACCCGTAGGCTGACAAAATTAGCACTTGACGACCGCGTTAATTAACGTTGACTTGTTGACAATACCGAACCACACTATAGCCGACTCGGCGGCTCTGTCACAGCTACCGATGACAAAGCTATGGTGAATCGCCGTTGATGGCTGGAGCGGCTGGGCCAATGACGAGTGCTGACAGGATGCCGGTTAGGACAGGGCCATGCGCGCCTAAAAGTGCTGAAACCCTCGATTGAAAGATAGTTCTAGCCGATTTTGGGGCAGGGATGGGTGCTCAAGGGCTAAATAGACAGATTTTTCTAAAACAACCTCACCGATGATAGCGCTACCCTGGCCTAGCTGGGTCTGAAGGTCGGCAGCCACGGCCCCTGGCAAGCACAGCACTAATTCAAAGTCTTCTCCCCCGTAGAGGCACCAGTCTAGGGCTTGCTCCGGGCCAACCCAGGCCGTTAACGCCGGGTCAATGGGGAGTTGAGCCTGGTGCAAACGGGCCCCCACGCCGCTGGCCTGGCACAGGTGCAGTACGGCATTGGCCAGGCCATCGCTGGAGTCCATCGCAGCAATGGCCCCGGTGGAGGGAGAGTCAGCCAAGAGCGCTCGGAGCTGGGCAATAACATCCAATCGCGGGGTAGGGCGACGGTGGGTTTGAATCCACCGCTCGCGATCCGCCAGGGCGACGGTTTCGCCCTTCTGGGGTTCTAGCAACAGCTCCAGCCCGGCCCGCGAGAGCCCATGATAGCCGGTGGCCAAAAGCACCTGCCCGGGCTGGGCCGTAGAGCGATAGAGAATCTGGTCGGGGGTGGCGCTACCCAGGGCGGTAATGGCCAGGCTAATGGTGTCTGAACGGCACAGGT
>CAYUBC010000226.1:0-6493 GCA_964442885.1 uncultured bacterium
GTTCAAAGCTGGCTTCGGCGGCCTCGAACTGGTAGCCCTCGTGCTCCAGGGTTTTGAGCCGGTGGAGGAGCTGCCGGGAGGCGGGATTTTGGCGATCCAGCTCCAGGCCAAAGCTGCGGGCCTTAACCAGCACATTGCTCAGCCCCGCCTGGTCAGATACGACGATGCGGCGGCTGTTGCCCACGGCAGCCGGGTCAAGGTGTTCGTAGGTTTTGGGCTCTTTCTCCACAGCGCTGACGTGGATGCCGCCCTTGTGGGCAAAGGCCGAGCGCCCCACGTAGGGAGCGTGGTCGTCAGGAGCCAGGTTCACCACTTCGCTGATGAATCGGCTGGTCTCGGCCAGGGTTTGTAGCCGGGCTGGGGCAATGCAGCGGTAGCCCAGCTTCAGTTGCAGGTTGGGGATCAGCGTGCAGAGGTCGGCATTGCCGCAGCGCTCGCCGTAGCCGTTGATGGTGCCCTGTACCATGTCGGCTCCAGCCTCCACGGCGGCCATGGCGTTAGCCACCGCCGTGCCGCTGTCGTTGTGAGTGTGGATGCCAAGCTGGGGCCGGGGTAGGGGTAGGGTCTGCAACCAGGTGTTAACGGCGGTGACGATCTCGCTTACCGCCTGGGGCAGAGTGCCGCCGTTGGTGTCACAAAGCACCAGCCACTCAGCCCCGGCGTTGGCGGCGGCGGCCAGGGTTTGCAGCGCATAGTCAGGGTTGGCCTTGTAGCCATCAAACCAGTGCTCGGCATCATAGATGATGCGACGACCCTGGCTGCGGAGGTAGCGGATGGTGTCGTCGATCATGGCCAGGTTTTCGGCCAGGGTGGTTTGCAAGCCGGTAGTGACATGCAAATCCCAGGATTTGCCGAAGAGGGTAATCCACAGGGTGCCAGCCGCCAGTACTGGCTGGAGCATGGCATCCTCTGCCGCGACCTGGTGAGGGCGGCGGGTGGAGCAAAAGGCCGTGACGCTGGCCTGGGTGAGGGGCTTTTCCTTCAGTTGCCAAAAAAATTGCACATCCTTGGGATTTGCCCCCGGCCAGCCCCCCTCAATGAAGGGAATGCCCAGGGCATCCAACCGGTAGGCAATGCGCAGTTTGTCTTCAATGGAAAGGGCCAAACCCTCTCGCTGCGCCCCATCGCGCAGGGTAGTGTCGTAGATGTGGAGCGATCGCCCCGATTGCTCAGCCATGATGCTTTGAATAGAAACCCATGCAATTAACCAGCTTACCTGGCCTGCCTGAACAGCTTGAGTCTTGCCCAGCCCTGCGTTATAAAACGTACATATTTTTTGCACAAGGGGAAACCATCATGCCTACCGTAACGGCTCAGGGAAAAACATTTGACTGCGAACCCGGCGCTAACCTGCGGCGCGTGCTGCTGGCCAACGGCGTCGATCTCTACAATGGCCAGGCGAAGGTGATTAACTGCCGGGGCATTGGCTCCTGCGGCACCTGCGCAGTGGAAATTGAGGGGGAGGTATCTGAGACGAACTGGAAGGATCGGGGACGGCGATCGCTGCCTCCCCACGACCCCAACCGCAACCTGCGCCTGGCCTGCCAGACCCAGGTGTTGGGCGATGTGCGAGTGACTAAGTATGACGGCTTTTGGGGACAGGGGAAGAAGGTGGTGGGGTGAGGGAGGGAAGAGGGAAGAACGAAAAGGGAAGAACGAAAAGGGAAGAACGAAAAGGGAAGAACGAAGTTCGTGTAGGTTGGGTGAAACGAAGTGTTCGCGCAGCGTCTCCAGAGGAGAAAACCCAACAGCAGCAGGCTTTGTTGGGTTCCGCTAGGGCTTCACCCAGCCTACACATTGCTAAAACGATAATCACTCTAGAAAATCGTCCTCGAATTTCTCGGTTGAATTTTTCAGAAGTAGGATTGCTAAGGCTTTCAGGCGATCCGGATGGTTTATGTAAAGACATGTAAACTCGTTTGACCCTCTGTGAGTTAAGCCGTAAAATGCCCGTATATTCCAAGAATTAAAGTTTTTAGAATACTTTTCCCTGGAAATCCCCGTACATGGTTTGGCTGAACGTCTGAGTCCTCTGTTTAGTAGGCTCTGATCCGCATTTTTTAAGCTTGAAGTTTCACCAGTTAGGGGATCTCCTGGTGACAGGTTTCTCTGTGTATAAAAGTTTTGATAGGCACGCATACTTTGCCCATCCTACGTTTGTAGAACAAATTTTTGTGAGATTTTGCCTGAACAAGGGGTTGTTTCAGGCACGTTTTAATGCGGTCTTGTCGAAAGTTTAGGTGCCATGTTTATGTCTTAAATTTCAAGGGTTGATAGTTAAGCCAATTTGAAAGTTAAGTTTTTGTGTGCTCCGACATTTAATGCCCTTTCCTTTGCCTTTGCGTGGCACAGGCTTGCCATTTTAAGGAATTCCTATGGCCCGTCAATTACCGATTCCGATCACAGAACTGCTGGATCTACCCATTGCCCTCAAGGATGTAAGCTCAGCCCTAGCCCCGCTTTACGACCAGGTGCGGCTGCTCGATCCAGGAATTGGTACTGGCGATTTACCCCTCACCGATGCCGATCGCCAGGCCATTAACGCCTGGTTTGACAGCATTGGCGACTGGTTAGGGGGAGGGCTGCCGCCGTCCTCGGTGCCGCCCATTCCAGAGGTGTTGAGCAACGCCGTCGCCTTTGACCCTGCCCAACAGCGGTTGACTCTGCAATTGGGCAGCCTCAGCGAGCGAGAAACCAGCCTGGCCGGGATGGAGGGGCTGAGTTTTGTGGTGCCGAATCAGCCGTTGCAGGCGATCGCCACCCTGGTAGGCTCAACCGTGACCGTTTCCCTGAGGCTAGACCTGGCCCTGCGGCTGAAGGGTTCCACCTTTGAGCCAATGCGGGTGGTGCCCGGCGGCTACGAGCCTGACCCCAACCGCACCCACACCGATATTGCCCTGCTCCAGGAAACGGTGGAGGTGGCCTCTGATGGGTCGGTGAGGTTTCCCAATCCCTTAAATGTGCAACTGCCCCAGCCCGTGCGGCTAATTCCAGCGGCGAACTTGCCCCTTGAAGCGGCGCGGCTGTTTCTGGATTTGGCCAACGAGGCTAAGTTTTTAGCGATTCGCTGGGAATCGACCCAGTTGGGCACCTGGCTGGGGCAGTTGGCCCCCAACTTTCAGGCGGCGGGTGGGGCTGGTTCAGCGGCGGCCATCACCCTGCGCCTGGGGTTGGGCGACCCGATCGAGTCGGTGCGGCTGGATTGGGAATTTGCCGACAGCCGCCAGAACTACCGGCTGCCGGGCATTGCCATTGCCACTCCGGCCCAGAGTCGGTTTACGGTGCTGCTCAAGTCCGAGGGGGCTGGGACGCTAAACCGCTTTTTGTTCATCCTCACCCTACCCGCCGCCGAGGATCCCGACTCGCCTGGGGAGCAGTTGCTGACTGCCGCCAGTTCCTTTGCCTGGGCAGAGGAGGATGCAGATGCCCCCATCGAGCGGGAGGTGCAAAACAACGCTAACTTAGAGGCTGACGGGGCTGATCCCCTGTTCAAAGTGGATTTCATTCCCACCAGTGGGGTGAGCCTGGCGCTGCTGGATTGGACGCTGACCCGGCCCGGCCTGCCCACCTTTCTCAAGCAGGTGGAGGGTGGATTACCAGCCTTGGATTTCGATGACACTACCAGCCTCCAGCTCGGCTCGGCGATTACTTTGGGCAGTCTTCAGGCCGCCGACTGGCAGGTGAACCCGGACTTTAATACCAGCGCCTTTGACTTTCCCTTTTTGCGTAACGACCAGCGCGATCAGCGGATTCAGCTTGATTTGGGTCGTCCTGCGGTGTCGCTGGCGGAAACCCGCATTGCCCTGGAGGCCGCCGCCCAGGTGCGGATTGGCTCACTGCTGCTGAACAGCCAGTTTGACATCAACTTCAACTGGGAGACCTTTGCCATCACCATCGACCACGGTGAGGGGCTGCGGCTGCTCTCTGTCACGGAGGAGATTATCCCCGACAAGCAATACCTGGGGCTGACCTGGCGCTTCAAGGGTGCCCCCGCCGTGGACGATGACGGGGAGCCGATTCTGGGCCGCGATGGCACACCGCGCTTCCACCACCTCACCCTGGTGACTAAGGACTACAACTACCAGGTAGTTCAGGCTCCAGGAGCCTCTATCGAAATTGACTACAACGCCGCTAGCGACGACCCGATTACCTTCATCGTCAGCAACCTGGCGATTACCGACACGGGGATTACCCTCACCGCTGAGGTCAGCGATCGCCCCGCCAAACTCAACGGCCTGGATACCCGCTTCCGCTTCCACGGCAGCCGCCTGGAGATTGTTGATAACGAAATCAAAGACTTTACCCTGGCCGGGTCGGGGCCGCTGCCGCCGGACTTGGTTGGCGAGGCGATCGCTGACATTGCTCTGCAATTTAGCCAGCAGAATGGTGCCCTAACCCTGGTGGCCGGGGCCGCCAACCTGCGCGGCAACCAGTTGCTGAAGTGCCAGGGCACCCGGTTTGAGTTCGCCATCGATGCCCTGGGGCTGAAATTTGTCAACGACGGCAAATTTCACCTGTACTTTACCCTCACCGGCTCAGCCCAGTTTTTGCCCCTGCCCACGGATAGCCCCGATGGCCCCCTGGCCCTGCTAACCGGGATCAAAATCCAGCTGGTGGAGTGCCCCCTGACCAGCGATGTCAGCGTCATCGGCCAGCACGTTGAGTTTTTGATAGAGCTGCCGGAGAAAGTCTCCTTTAGCTTCCTGGGCTGCTTTGAGATGGAGATTCGCTCCATTGGCTTTGTGCCCCAGTTTGAGGAATTTGACGGCGCAGCGGCGATGGAAATTGGCGGCCAGGTCAAGTTCGCCCAGGGCACCGGCGATGTCAACACGGTGCAGATCAACTTCCACAGTCTGTTTGTTGGCCTGCCGCCCCGGGGCAGTTTCTTCCCTCGCCTCTACATGCAGGAGTTGGAGGTCAACATCAGCCTGGGCGAAGCCTTTAAGCTCAATGCCGTGGTGGAGTTTCGCAACAACGAGAGCGAGCAGGGCTTTTTAGGCGAAGGGGTGATGGAAATTCCGGGGATGCCGGTGTTTGCCGCCAGCTTTGCCTTTTTGCGGGTGCGCCGCTCCGAGAGCGAACCCTGGGTACGGGCCTGGTTCATTTTTGTGGAAGCCCGCCAGGTCAGCCTCTACATTCCCTTTGTGGAGCTGTACATCCGGGAAATTGGTCTGGGCTTTGGCTACCGCTACACCATCGCCAGCATCAAGGCCGCCGATGAGGCCGGTAGCCTGCGCGAGCTAATCGGCAATCTGCGGGAGCTATCGCGCACCCAGGGGGATTTGTCGAAGCGCGATCGCTGGTCGGTAGACCTGGAAGGGCCGGGGGAATCCCTGCGCTGGACGATTGTGCTGCGGGCGCTGATTTCCCAAACCTCGGCCACACCGGGAGCGATTTCCCTCAAGTGGCTGGAGCACATCGAGCAGGTTCTGCCCTGCCTGTTTTTGTTTGACGCGGTGGTGGCCTTCCGCAGCGACCTCACCTTCTTCATGGCCGTCCGCGCCTGGATTAACTCCAATTACTACGACTACGTCAACGATGTCAATGAACTGCGGGAGCGGCCCCTGTTCAGCGGCTTTGTGCTGCTGTCGGTGCGGCAAAAGCGGTTTTTGGCCCAAATTTCCTCCAACCCCAACGGCAGTATGGGCACCCGCCCGCCGCTGCCCGTTTTTGTGGAGCAGGCGGTCTTAAACGGCCAGTTTGCCGCCACGATTTTGATTGAACCAGCCCTGCTCCACGCTGAACTGGGCTGGCCCAACATGCTGCGCTGGGGCCAGAAAATTGGCCCCCTGGATGCGGAAGTCTCCGGCGGCATGATTTTCCGGGTTAGCAAGCACTACCTGGTGCTGGGCATTAGCTACAAGGCGCGGGGCAGCCTCAGTTTTGAGGCAGGGCTAGACCTTAAGATTGTCGGCGTGCGGGTGAGCGCCCACGCTTCCTTTGCCTGGGGAGCCCGGTTCATCGGGCTGATTGACTTTGCCGACCCCACCGGCAAATCCGCCCTCTACGCGGCGATCGGCCTTGAGATTCGCATCCGCATTGCCATCGAGCTGTGGATTAACCTGCTGTTCTTCAAGAAAACCTTCCGGTTCAGCCTGGAAATTGGTTTTACTGCGGGTCTGGAACTGGGTCTGGATGGCCTCACCAATGTCGGTTTGCGGGGTAGCGGCACCCTGTTTATTTCGGCGATGGGGCGCAACTTCCAGGTCAGCGTCAAGCTGGGTGTGAATGAAGGGGCCGTGCAAACGGCGCTGAATCGCACCGCGCCCTTCCTGAATGTGGGTCTGGAGGCCACCGATGTAGAACCCGTGCCCGGTGTGACGGGAACCGGGGCCGCCCCGCAATTTGCCGCCGCCCAGGCCATGCCGATGGTCGCCACAGCCCCAATGGGGACGACGGGCACTCCCGAAGTGCTGGCCTTTTCCACCGCCGAGGCCGAACTCCTGGGGCCAGAACCGATGGCGATGTTGAGAGCCAGCGTCGCCACCGCCAG
>CAYUBC010000227.1:0-6461 GCA_964442885.1 uncultured bacterium
GGTCAGCAGGGTGGGGGGCGCTGCTGGATTGTTGGCCAGGGGCGAGAGCTGGCCGGTGATGCTGGCTCCATCGCTGCCCAGGCGAATCTGCGCCGCGCCGGAATACTGGTTGTAGATCAGCTGCTCATCGTTGTCGGTTCTGACTCCGGTGGCGTGGGCCAGGGGGCCAGCGCTGGCGTTGTTGATTTCCACCTGACCCCACTCGCGCTCTTCCACGGTGTCGGTAAAGCGTTGATCTTCGGCCAGGTTAATTTCTTCAATCACCTCTTCCTGGCGCAGCAGGGGATCTAGCGGAGCTTCCACGGTTACGGTGCGGTAGGTGATGGTTTCGCTAAGGGTTTGATACTCTTCAACAATGTCTGCCTCACCGCGACCGCCAGCCAGGCGGAAGTAGTCGCCGTCGTTGAAGTCGCGATCGCCGCCGTTGGGCAGGTCTTCCACCGCAAACTGGCCATTGTCGGCGAAATAGATGGCCGACTGCTGGGGCTGTGCGTTATTGTTGCGCAGGTTCAGCACTCGCAGTTCCACCCTATCCGTAGCGCCGTAGGTGACGTTAATTTGCGCGCTGGAGGGGAGGGTTTGACCCTGGGGGCCAACCCGCACGCTGTCGCCCCGCACAAAGGCGGTTTCCTGGTGTTTGATGGTGCCATCCGGGCCATAGACCGTGACCTGAATGCCTTCCCCAAAGGCGTGGGCGCTGGGAATGTGCTGAAGGTTAAACTGAGTCGAAAGTTCTAAAGAACCTGGCTGAATGGCAAACCCAGGCGCTTGGGGCTGAAATTGAGCCTCAATGTTGGCGGCATCCACTTGTAGGTTTACGGAACTTGGCGCTAGCTGACCCGGTCTAGTAGGTTGAGGGCGGCCTTCCTGAGGATTAGTAATCAACCCGGCGGGGAGAGGGATAGTCGAAGTGTTTTGTAGCTCCCCCGTGGAGAACCTGAAGGCATTGCTGTTGACCTGTACCGAACCATCCGGATTGAGCTGAATCTCTGGCGTAGGATTAGCCATAACCGGGGTGGCGAGGCTGAGGGTACCGGCAAGCAGGGTCAGAGAAGCTACGGAAAAGAGGGGTTGGGGACGAGTAGAGATGACGGATTTCATGGGGGGGCTCCTTGCGGGGGGGGCGAAGGTTGTCTCTGGTAAAAACAACAGTGAAAACCCCTAAGCTTTCGCCCAGAACCCAGTTTTTTGATCCACTTTCTAAACTGCACCTCAGTGTCCGAAATAGGGCTGGGCGCTGACGTTTTTCTGGCCGGTCTAAGCTCCTGAATACTCCTGAGCCCCCTGATTACCATCAGTTCCTGGGAGATAATGAAGCAGACGAGGATTGTTCTGCGTCTGCGGGGGCAGCTATGGTGACCCAGACCAACCCAACTACCGCTCTGCCCTGGTATGGACAGACGGCTAGGGAGGTATTAGCGGCTTTTCCCAAGTCTTCGGTGGCGGCGGGGCTGTCGTCAGAAGTCGCCCAGCGCCACCTGGAGCGCTATGGCCTAAACGTTTTGCCCGATGCCCCTCGCCGCTCGCGGCTGGGGTTGTTTCTCAGCCAGTTTCGCTCGCTACCGGTAGCCCTGCTGACGGTGGCGGCAGGGATTTCTGTGTTCGCAACGGGCTGGGCCGATGCCCTGGTAATTATCGGCGTTGTGCTCATCAACAGCCTGATTGGTTACGCTACCGAGAGCCAGGCCGAGCGCATTCTTCGGTCTCTCCAACGCCTGGGCAACCTGACAGCCTGGGTACGGCGGGCGGGAGAAACCTGCGAAATTGACGCCGCCGCTGTAGTGCCAGGGGATATTTTGATGCTGCGGCCTGGGTCATCCATTGCGGCGGATGGGCGACTTCTAGAAGTCCACGAGCTAACGGTGGATGAGTCAGCCCTGACGGGCGAGAGTTTACCGGTGGTCAAAACCGTTGCGCCGCTGCCCGCCGGGGAGGTGCCCCTGGGCGATCGCGCCAACATGGTCTATCGAGGCACCCTGGTTACGGGGGGGCAGGGGTTGGCCCTGGTGGTAGCCACTGGCCCAGCTACGGAGATGGGCCAAATTCAAACCCTGGTGGGACAAACCACCCCACCGCCAACGCCGATGGAACAGCAGCTTGAGCGGGTGGGCCGCCAACTGGTCTGGTTGTCGAGCGCGGTGTGCGGTGTGGTTTTTGGGCTGGGCCTCTGGCGTGGCTATCCCCTGGTAGATATGCTCACCACCTCCGTTGCCCTGGCCGTGGCCGCCGTGCCGGAGGGGTTGCCAGCGGTAGCGACTACCACCCTGGCCCTGGGCATTCAGGCCATGCGTCAACAGCGGGTTCTAGTGCGGCGGCTGGATGCAATTGAAACCCTGGGTTCCCTGCAAACCCTCTGTTTAGACAAAACTGGCACCCTGACCAGCAACCACATGGCCGTGGTAGAACTGCACACTGACCATACCCACTGGCAGCGACCTGCCCCATTGCTCCCCGACCCAGCAGCATGCTCCCCCGATTTTCCCCTGGAGCTAACTGAGCCGCTGTTAACCCTGCTGCGTGTGGTGGTGCTCTGCAATGAAAGCGAGGTAGACAACTCGACGGCAGACTCCGCTTTTACCGGATCGGCGACGGAAAATGCCCTGCTGGAGTTTGCCCGCCAGGCTGGGGTGGATCTGGCCCAACTGCGGCAGGAGTTTCCCCGGGTGGGCATTCAGCATCGGTCGGCCCAGCACAACCTGATGAAAACCCTCCACCGCCCCAGTTCTGGCCAGGGCTGGGTGGCGGTGAAGGGCAATCCGGTTGAGGTGCTGACCCTGTGTAGTCATTACCTCAACGGCACTGGGGTAATGCTGCTAAGCGAAACCCAGCGACGGGCGATCGCCGCCGCTAACGAGCGCATGGCCAGCCACGGGCATCGCATCCTGGGGGTGGCCTACGCGGAAACCACCAGTGCCGACCTCTCAACCGCTGTGCCCCTAACCTGGTTGGGGCTGGTGGGCCTGGCCGACCCGCTTCGCCCCGGCGTGCCAGAAGCCATCGCCAGTTTCCATCGGGCGGGCATTGCCACAGTGATGGTGACAGGCGACCAGAAATCCACCGCCCAGGCCATTGGCCAGGCTCTCAACCTCAGTCAGGGTAAGGAACTGCGGATTTTAGACACCCCTGACCTGAGTGATCTGTCCCTCCAACAGGCTCTAGAGCGCTGTCGTCAGGTCGATATTTTTGCCCGCATTAGCCCCGCCCACAAGCTTCAGGTGGTGCAGGCACTCCAGCGAACGGGCCAGGTTGTGGCCATGACCGGCGACGGCATCAACGATGCCCCAGCCCTCCGGGCCGCCCAGGTTGGCATTGCCATGGGCACCACCGGCACCGATGTAGCCCGTGAGGTAGCCGATGTGGTGCTAGAAGACGACAACCTGGCCACGATGATTCTGGCCATCCGCCAGGGCCGCACCATCTACAGCAACATTCGCAAAGCCGTGCATTTTTTGCTGGCCACCAACCTGAGCGAAATTTTGGTGATGTTCGCTGGCCTTAGCCTGGGCCTGGGCCAGCCCCTCAACGCCCTGCAATTGCTCTGGCTCAACCTGGTGACGGATATTTTTCCGGGGTTAGCCCTAGCCCTGGAACCAGCCGCCGCCAATGTTCTCGATCAGCCGCCTCGCGACCCGGCGGAGGCTATCATCCAGCCCGCCACGTTTAAGCGTCTGGGGTTAGAAGCTGCCGTGCTGGCTGCGAGTACCCTGGCCGCCTACACCTACGCAATCTGGCGCTATGGCATTGGCCCCCAGGCCAGCACCCTCGGCTTTATGAGCCTGACCCTGGCCCAGTTACTCCACGCCCTCAGTTGTCGGTCAGAGTCGCGCTGCGTATTTGGGGCCAGGCCGCTACCACCCAACCGCCATCTGGCGATCGCCCTCACCCTTTCGATTACTCTGCAATGTTCGGGCCTATTTGTCCCCATTCTGGGCCAACTGCTGCATATCACGCCCCTAAACTGGCTCGACGCCAGCGTGATTACCAGTAGTGCCCTGCTACCCCTGGCGATTAATGAGGCCACCAAAGGCAAGACAACCAAGGATGCCGCTGATTAGCAGCTATGAAACCACCTACGACTTGCGTATGTGCTAATCACTTGTGGATCTACATCGCTCGCTCACCCCTGTCCTAAGCGAGCTGGCCAGCACTATATTTGGGTTTTCCCCAACCACCTGAACCGGGGACGACGAGCACGCAATCCATCGAAGTTATTCATGGTAGTTATGAATAACTGTTTTTGTGCTTTTGAATACAGAAATTTAAACTGAGGGTGTGAACGAAAAGGAGGTAAACCATGAAAACCACTACAGCTTACTGGCCTATTGCCATCCCACGCACGACTGCCCTTGGCCGCCTTAATGCTAAATTGGGCCGTACCCTTAGCCAGGTTTGGCAGAGTCTACGTACTCGGTTAAACGTGTCAGAGGAGCCGCGGGTTTGGCCAAGCTGCCACGACCCAGCGGCCCCACCCACCTGGAATGGCTACGACCCGTCCACTGGGCAATCCATTTACGGCGTTTCTGAGGTAGAACTGCAAACCTGGTTAGAGGAACGGCACTATCGCGATCAGCAGCTAGCCTACGAGCGCCAGCAACAGCTCAAGCTGCTGTGGAACGTTTAAGCGTTAACTACTCAGGTTTTGACTCCGGCAGCATGCACTTGTCGGAGTCGCAACCAGCCGGGCCAGCTTCAATAAGCTCTCCCGCATCGTAGCGGGCTAGCGCGGTATGGAAATCTGCCGTGCCCTGGCGGGTTGCAACCTGGTGGCGAAACTCGTCGTAGGTAGCTTTGTCGATGGGTTCAAAGGGTAGGCGAGGGAAGGTTTGCAGGTCATCAAACCGGGCCAGAAGGGCGGCAGAAATGTAGCCCTCATCGTGTTGAATGGCCTGGTAAATGCGCTCGCCCAGGGACTCAATCTCCGCCTCACGAAATTCTATGGTGGCGGAGGTGTTGTGGGTGGTGTAGTGCTTCTGCACCTGCATGTAAAAATCGAACTGAGCCGCCGCCGAGAATTTTTCAATGGCAATTTCATCGGCCCCAGGCAGGTTGGCCCAGGGCACTTCTACCGGAATCTCCACCAGCCACTCGGTACAGCGCGGGTCAAAGGGATCGTTGAGCAAATTGCCGTTCTCATCCTTGTCGGATTGGGAGGGCACCACCGTATAGCCGTAGTCAATGCAGGCCATCGCTACCGGATCGTTTTTGCGGAAGGTGATGCGACGAATAAACCGCTGGGCCTTAGGCGGGTGCCAACCGGGGCTAGCACCGGTGAGTAGCGATTTAGTCCCGGCTGGTTGCACGGTAGTGCAGCGGTTGGGGCGTTTGAGATTGTGGCGATCGCAGTACTCCCACACCACCCGATGCACAATCTCCCGCCAGCGATTCAGGCACTGGCGTTCCTGCTCTTTAAACTCCAGCCCTGGCATGGTGTCAGGCCGACCGGCTTCCCACCAGCGCAGCCACTCTACGCCAAACGCCTGCACAAAGAAGTCGAACAATCCGGTGAAGGACACCCCCACAATGGGATCCTCCAGGCGAGATTGCTGGTAGCGAGGCTCCACAAACTGGTGATTCAGCAGCACCGCTACAGAAAGCGCTGCCGCTGCAAAGGCATCTTCCTGCTCTTGCAGATTATCAGGATCAAGCTGATTGAGGTGTACCTCGGCCAAATTACAGTGAAAGTTGGAGCCAAGTATTTCTCCACAGGGGTTCAGGCCGTAGCGATCGTCCCCATCGGCTCGGCGCTTCGCTTCCCCGGCCCACTGAATCGCGCCCTCGCCAGAGTAAAACTGCTTCCGTACTGAATCCACACAGTCTTGCAGGCTGGGCTTTTGGTGGAAGACGCGGGTATGGTTGGCCATCCGCAATACGTCCCGTTCGGGGTCGATGCGCCAGTTGCCCTCGGCGTCTTGTTGCCAGAGGTTATCTTTGGCGTTGGCGGCGAGTTCGTCCTGGCTGTCGAACTGGCGCATACCGGCGGACCTGCGAATATTTCCCGCCACCACGCAGGCAGCGGCCTCATCAATCAACAGGCAGCACTCTACCGAGTTAAGCTGGCGGCCCAGGGCTTTGTTGAGGATGGTGGCGCAGCGATCGTAGAGCAGCGCCAGGCGAATCGGATTAGCCACACCGCCAAAGCCCTTGAGTTTTTCTCCCGCCGGGCGCACATCGCGCAGGTCAATGGTGACGTTCACGTCGTCTATAAAGCGTTCGTCGGTGGCCAGTTCCAGCAAAGTCTGGTAAGACTGCACCCAGCCCTGGCGGCTATCGCCTACTCGGATATCCACCCGGTTGCCGTCGATGGTAATTTCGGTAATTTCCCGACGTTCGGCGGCGGGGGTAGCGCCAATGTCGCCTACCATCGTCACCTTGATACGGTTGCGAATGGCCGGAATTTGGCTGATGTACTTGGGTTCTAGAATCGCCCCAGTGCCGCAGCCCATCATGGCCAGATCCATCAT
>CAYUBC010000228.1:0-6456 GCA_964442885.1 uncultured bacterium
GAAAGCACGCAGTTTAAATTGGGTGTCTACCTGGCGCTGGTGCAGTTTAATTTGGAAGGCCGCCCGGTAATCTTGCTGGTTGTAGTATTGCTGGCGCAGGGTTTCTAAGATGCGTCGATAGAGGGGTAAGTCGAAATTGGGCTGAGTTTGCTGGCGCGCCTCCTCCAACCGAGCAATCGCTGTCGCCCCCTGGCCTAGCTCAATTTGCGTTTGCGCCAGCAGAAACAGATACCAACCTCGTTGGTAACGGTCAGCAACTGTCAGGCCATCATAGTCGGGCATCTCCTGGTTGACCTGGATGGCATTGGCAATAGTGAGGATGTCCAGAGCTTTTTCAGCCGCCAGTTGAGCGGCTTGAACGTCCCCTTTGGCCAGAGCTACCTCCGCCAGGTAGCCATAATCGCGGGCTAGACGCACCGTATCACTACAGTGCAGCGCAAGGCCCTCGTGGGAGATCGCGGCTAAGCCGTCCCAGTCCTCCAGCTTTTGTTTGATTTCTGCCAGGGGGTGCAGAAATTTGCCTACCCAGTCTGGCTGTTCATCCTCTCGAAAAATAGCTAGACAGGCTGCAAAGCAAGCTTGAGCCTTTTTGAGCAGTTGTCGATAGACCACTTGCTGCACCGCGGCCCAACTGCGCCAGGTCACTCCCAAATAAAACAGAAGGACGGCTTGTTTTTGGCGCGGGGTAGGACTGGGGGGACTTAGAGAAAGAGGGGCTGGTGGATTGGCCGCTAGTTTTTCTGACTGACTTTGCCAGTAAGTGAGGCTCTGGTCAAAATAGTACCTGGACAGGTCGAGGTTGCCCTGGCTCAGAGCATCGCGCCCCTGGAGAAAGTTCAGGCTGGCTTCTAGTTCAGGGTCCAGGGGCTGAGCTGTTTGGGCCAGATCGGCCAAGGCAAATTCTAGCTCGGTGCGTAGGGTAGACCCCGGTTGATAGCGCCGCGTGTGGGCTGGATAGGGGCTATCATCCCCCAGGGAAAGCATAGTGGTAAACAGGTCGTGGGCGTTTTGGTGTAACCGGTAAATGAGCTCCCCAGGCGGATAGTCAAAGCTAATGGGAGCCGCCGCAAAGCTTTTGAAATCAGGCGCGTGGCGGTTAAGTAGGGCAAGGCCGCGATCATTAACCCAGACCACTACAGGAAAGGGGAAGGCTTTGGGAAATTCATCGCGACCCAGGTTAGCGGCCTTAAACAGAGCCTCAACCTCTTGGACTGATTCAAGCCCGGTGACCATTAAGGCTGACCCTGGTTGAGGGGGTAATCCCAGGCCAATGGCATGGCGGAGGTTCCTAGACTGGGGCAGAAGGGTGACCACTACCACTGGCCTAGAGGCTTGCAGATGGTTTACCAGAATAGTCTGAAGGTGTGCATAGTTACATCGGGCCAGCACTAGAGAAAAGTGCTTGGGGCGCAGAGTGATGGCTCGCTTGAGTTCGGTTAAAGCGACCTGGTTGTGGGCAATAATCGTTGCGGTCGGGTAAGGGGCGGTCATAGCTAGGGTGCCTGGGCCAACCAGCGTTGATAGCGCTCTGTCTCGGCCAATAGAGGATTAATACCAAACCAGCGGCCCTGAGTATCGCGATATTCGTAGAGAAAGAGGCTGCGCACCAGGATGTTGTAGTCTTCATCGCCCTGCACCGCCTGACGAGATACCGCCTGAAGCAACAATGTCCATTCCTGATCGCTGACTAGACCCATGAGGCTATCTCGCTCGTTGCGAATGACGGCCTCTAGGATATCGCGCGGAAACGGTGGATCCTGCTTACGGAGGCAACCATCGAGCAGACGAATCAGATTACGCATGTGCCCCCCACTTACATAACACAGGCGATCTAGGGCAGCCAAGTCCTCAAATACCTCACCAACCTGGTCAATGCGCTGATTCACATTGAGGTCAGGAAAGGCTCTAATTAAGACCATCTGTCGCAGAAGCGCCAGTCCCTCCTCGTTGGGGTGGCCGTTTCGATCTTGCAGCGGCACCATAGGCAGGACCAGAGGATTGCTGCCAAAGCGATTGGAGAGCCGCACCAAGTCATTAGAAAACATCAGTTCTAGAGGAATGGTGTAGACCATGTGGCAGTCAAGTTGCTTAAGCTGCTCACCCCGGTCTACAAACAAATACTCAGACTGCAGGCGCCCCTGTCCCCTGGGGGTGCTATCGACCCGATCCAGGTTGTCCATAATCACTACCAGGCGGTTTTTGTTTTGCTGCTGCAGGGCAGCATTGGCCGAAGTGAGCAATTCATCATTAATGGCGGTGATGATATTTTTGGTGCGTGGTTCCAGGTATTGGCGGAGCTGGCTGCGCATGTCAGGACTTTGTTTGGCCGAGGCGGTAATGCTGGCAATCCCCGCTGAAAAGCTGACCTCAGAAATTTCCATGGGTGTACGCAGGGTTTCAGCTAAGTTTTGGGCCAGCGTCCTTAAATAGATAGGCTTGGTTGTAATGCCAAGGGTTTCCAGGTGTTTGCTGATATTGTGGGCAATGCTGAGCAAAATATCGGAAATTTCTACATCGGCCATTTCCAGATCGCGGTCAGACTCGAAATAGACCACTTCGTAGCGGCGCTGGGTGAGCACGTTTTTGAGACGAAACAGCTCTGTGGATTTGCCGCAACCAATATGGCCAGTAAACAATTGAGTAGTCGGGCGATTGCGAGCTAATCGGGCAATCTTGCGCTCTAGCTCCTGGACTAAGTCACCGCCGCGCACGGTGGAGAAGTCAATGTAATAGCGCTTGTCCCGCAACGGCTGAGTAGGGTCACAGGCCTCGTAGAACTCCTGGAGTTGCAGCATAGGGCGGTCTGCTAGGGTTGACTCCAGGGTATACGATGGAACCTGCTTACGGCGAGGGCGGGGCAAAAATCCCATACAGACAAATTTTCCAGGGAGTGATCAGGAGCCAGGAAGATGGAGCCTTCTGGCCCCTGCATTCTCCGCACTTAGCTTATCCTGGCTTACATTGATACCCCCATCTGCTACCAGGCGCGGGGCTGAAATAGGCCACCTTCTATGAGTCGTCCAAAGACTCCCGAAAGCGCGTCAGCAAGGGCATTAAGTAGTCGTAGCCATCGACACCAATTACCGCTAAAAACTGCCGCCGATGCTCGGTCACAATCCGTTGAAAGGCCTCTGGCCCCAACTGTCCGTAGAGAATGCTGAGGATAGCAGCAGGTTGTCGCCAGTCCTGCGAATCGATTTGATAAAACAAATACATCCCCAAACAGCCAGTCAGAACCGCCTGTTCCAGGTTGCCCTGGCCCTGGTAGGCAGCGGCCAGGTTGGCAAAGTTAGAGGCAACTAAGAAGCGATCGCCAATGGCCTGGGCCACCTGCAACCCGCTAGTTAAAGCATCTACCGCTGCCCCGTACTGACCCAGTTTCAACTGAGCAATCCCCAGGCTGTTGGCGCAGAGGGCTTGACTGGGGCGATCGCCCACCTGCTCCGACAGAGTTACGCCCTGCTCCAGATAGCTCAGCAAGGTTTCGTACTGCTCTGGTTCTAACAATTGAGTTTGCCCCTGGGCCACCTGGCTGTAGCCTAAATTGGCCAGGGCATTCGCCTGCCCCACGCGATCCCCAGCCTGCCGGGCCAGAATTAGCGCCCGTTGGCTATGCCCTAGGGCGGTTTCAAAGTCCTGCTGCAAGGTGCTGGTGCGGCTGAGGTGGTTGAGGCTGGCAATTTCACAAATCGTATCTTGGGACTGACGGGCAATCTCCAAGGCCTGCTGATGGAAACGCTGAGCCTGGTCATAATGGCCTATGGCCCGCTGAGAGTAGCCTAGCAGAGTCAAAATGCGAGCCTTAGCCGCCGTATTTGGCACCTGTTGGAGAGGTTGATCTAAATAGTCCAGCAATGTCCGCAAAGGCTCTCCCGACAGAGCTGTAAACAGCCCTCCATAAAGCGGAAAGTAAGGCTGATTGGCAAATTGTCGCAACCCTTGCAGCAAGACCTGGAACGCCCCCTGGGCCAGTTGTCCCTGCTCAAGGTCGCTAAGGCGATTAGCAATTTGACTCCAGACCACCGCAAAGGTAAGGAACGTAGCGATAGACAGCCGCTTACCAGCTTTGGCATCGTAGGGTTGCTTGTCAAACCAGTTCACTAGGGCCAGTTGCAGCCGTTGCAGCACCACCGCCCAAGCCAGCCAATCCGTCACTGGCAGTCGGCCCGGAATGCCTTCCGCCGTAATCGTTTGGTGCAACGCCAGGTCACCGAACAGGCGTTGCAGGGCCGGGTGGCTAACCCGCTTGCTCCAGTAGTACCAGGGGCCTTGTTGTTCCGGTAACTGACCAAACCCCAGAGATTGTTGCCCCTGGGCAAAGATCCAACCAACAACTTCAGACTCTAACTCCTGCCAGAGCGCCAGCCCCTGCTCCAGCCCCAGGGCTAAATCGTGCAAAGAGGCGGACTCGGGTTCACCCGAAGGGATCTTTGATGCCCCCTGCTTTAAGGCTTTGGCTAGCTGAACCAGTTGCTCTCTGGATAAGGGATGATCCTGGTTTGGGTCTAGGGCACTCAAGAGTTGGGGGAGGCGAGTCTCTGCATCGCCCTGGAGGATGCTGGCTTCCAGCCCGGTCAATGCCTGGGTCGCCTGATTGTCGGCCTGCCAGCGCTGCCACTCAGCCTGAATGGTGTGGAGGGCACGCTGTTGGCGCATGGCCCTGGCTTGTTTAAATTCATCGGCGCTGGTCAGCCCCTGTTCGGCCTCCGTTAGCGCCTGCTGCAACGCCCGCTCAAACAGCTCGCCACTGCCAACCTCCAGCCCTTCCTGCAACATCCGGTAGACCTGCTGTTTGGACTGAATTTTGCCTCTCAGCGTGGCGGTGACGATGGCGTCAATGAGCTCTTGGTAGGGTAAAACCATAGCGGCCTGCGGCTAGATGCATGTCTTAACAGCATAGCGACCTAAGCCAGGGGTTAGGGCAGGGCCGTATAGGGATGAGTGATGGGCAGCCCCTCGGCTGTGGAAGGCGCGGAGCGGGGCTGAGCCACTGTTGGCGGCGACCAGGGCGGAAACCGCGATCGCTACTTCCGCAAACAACCGGCTACTGAGAGCATTTTGCGCTGAGGACGTAACAAAGGGTAGATTAGCACCCATAAAACCTCTCTAAGGGGCACATTGGCTGATAGTTTAAGCACAGACCAACCAAAGCCAGGAGTAACGTCTACTAGAAAAAACACGATGGAAAATCAGTGCCAACATTGCCCAGCTTCAGACCATACCAATACCATTAGAATTTTATACGAGGGCTGCAAGAGCAAGACTTAAAGCCGTCCCCAATTTAGTGAAATACACCTTGGCTGAGGAGCAGATTTCCCTAGTTTATGGCTACTTAAACTCTACCCTTTACGCCCCTGAATAAGGGGGTGGGGGGGATTTTCACAATGCATATTACCCGAATGAAAGCGGCTCCAGACCGACTTGCTCTAAAGCTGAGTTCATTCTTTTTCAGTCCGTTGAATAAAATTCCCTGGCCGCAATAAAATTCGACTAAGACTCTGAAGGCTTGGGGGATTTGTAGGACTAAATCCCTGGCTTATGCAGAGCTTAAACAAACCTTATTGGCCACTTAGTCTAATCATTAAACACCATCAGCACAAATACTCCAAGATAGTCACCGTAGTAAAAGCTACATGCTGTAACCAGGTTTTACCGATGGTTTTTACCCTCCAAGTTCTTCACACCTCTGACCAGGAAGCTGGCATTCCTGCGCTACAGGATGCTATTGGCCTTTCTGCTGTAATGAATGCGCTCGGTAACCAGTATGAAAACTCCCTACGGTTGACCTCTGGGGATGCCTTCATTGCTGGCCCTTTCTTTGCGGCCAGTGCTGACCTTTACGACAGCGTTTCTGAGGCAGAAGCTGCCGGTCAGGCCGGTATTGCCGACATTTTGATTCAAAACGAGCTGGGTTGGGATGTTGCCGCCGTGGGCAACCACGAGTTTGATGCCGGGGCCGCCACCTTTTTTAATCTGTTGGCCCCCAATCCTGATTGGGTGAATGGCGCTGCCGGTGGGCAGGGCATTGGCGAGGGCGGCTATGCAGGGGCGCTTTTCCCCTACCTGGCCACCAACCTGGATTACAGTGCCGCTATGCTACCCGCTGGACTGAGCGTGGTCCCCGGCGGTGGAGCCCCCCTCCCCAATACCCTCACCAGCAGCGTGATTGCCGATGTCAACGGCACCCCTGTGGGGATTTTGGGAGCCGTAACCCCCTACCTACCCACCATCGCCAGTATTCGCCCAGTCACCATGACGACCGGCGATGGCATCACCTCGGCCACGCCTATCACTCAGCAAGTAGAGGCGCTGGTTACCAACCTGCTACCCGAAATACAAGGGCTGCAGGGGGCTGGCATCAACAAAATCGTCCTCATGACCCACCTGCAAGAGGCCGAAATTGAGCAAGCCCTGGCCCAGCGGCTGGCTGAGTTGGGAGCTGGGGTAGACATCCAC
>CAYUBC010000229.1:0-6439 GCA_964442885.1 uncultured bacterium
TACTGAGGTTGACGAGGAGCCTGAGGCCACAACTGCGAGCACACCCTAGAAGACTGGCCAGAGTTTAGCGTAGGCAGCGTGCATTATTGGCCCATCAATCAGGGCTAATTCTCCCCGACTTAGCCCTAGGACTGTAATGCACGGCTTCTATCGTCAGTTCTCTGGCTTAGCGCTGCTCAAGTTTCGCTGGTGTTGACCTTACTCAAGAACTGAGCATCAAGCAAAAAAGCTCCTCTCTCGAAGCGGACACCCCAATATCCCCCAGGGCGACGGTCGAGGACTATGCCTTCATCCCCGACTTGGAGAGTATCGGGGGGCCGCAGCATAGGCATAGAATCTGCAGTTTTGAGGTAGGGCGGCTGGTTGATCAACCGCACCCGATCGCCAACCGTAAACTCGCTGGTCATAGCTTCTTTCCCATCTGGCCATCCCATTGTACGGTTTCCTCATCATCTCGCTTCTAGCCCCATGGGGCAGGTTGTGCCCAGGTTGCCAGTGAGCAACCCTAGGATTGCTGCTCACGGTACATAGCTTTGATTACCAGGGCGGGGTCAACCCAGGCTCCCTGATACTTAAGGCCCCAGTGCAGGTGCGGCCCGGTGGTGGCTCCAGTCATACCAACGCGGCCAATGCGCTGACCGGCTTTAACCGTTTGGCCCTGGCGTATTTCCAGCCCGCCAGCCCGGTCTACCATTACCCGACCGCCCTCTTTTTCAACAACAATATGCCCCTGCATGTGGCAGTACACGTGGGTCCAATCACCTGATTGAATTAACACGTAGGTGCCACAGGAGCTATCACTGTCTACACGCAGGACTTTGCCATCCCACCAACTGCGAATGTAGCTGCCTAGAGGAGCGGCTAAATCCAGCCCGTAGTGAAACCGATAGCCACCCATAGGATGCTGACGATAGCCAAAGGGTGAGGTGTAGACGGTGAACTGTTCTACCGGAAAAGATGCCCCTTGCTGCCACAGATTGGGTGGATTAACCACCTGCGCAGAAGCGGTTTGGTCTTCGGCCACTACTTTAGGGGTAGCTTTGATGATGTCTGCCATAAGACCTAGACTCACACTCAGGGCAACAATCCAGCCTAAATAGTGACCAACTCTAGATTGGTCTACCTTGCGGTAAACAAACATAACCACAAACCATTTAGTACCTCAGACTAATACTATAGTCCAAATGTACTACAATGGCAAGTGAAGTTGCTAACAAACCTTGCCTGTATTATCTGGGGCACCCAGGGGTGAGCGCAGGCGCAATAAAAAATACCTGGCCCAGGCAAAGTCCTTCGCTTATGCCAGGCCAGGTTGACTACACTAACAGCAAAACTGAGTCCAGCCCCCTGCTGCTTACGGATTAGTGAGTGGTTGAGAAGTAGCAGGTTGTTGAGAGACCGATTGCCCACGAGCCAACTCAGCCAGGGTCATTTGAATGAAGTTGGAGGCTACATCTAAGGAGTCGTTGTGGGTGGCAAAAACAATGGCCAGGCTCGCCTCACCGGCCCCATAGCAAAGAATTCGGAAAGAGCCATCCTCAAAATAGCCGGTGCGGTCAATACTGCCCTGGTCGGATTCAACCCCAAGTTCAGCAATGTATTGGTCAGCCAGGGATAGACAACCTGCTACATCGGTCTCGAGGAGCTGGTCGCCGCTGGCAATTTGAGGTCGTGCCATTGCCGGTAGCGCTACAGACACCAAACTAAGTCCCACAAAACCAAGTGATAATAGATGCCGTTTCATAACGAGTTAACCAGAGTAAATATACAGCGATGGCGTTGCCAGAAGTCGGGGTCAAACCCTAGACTGCGCAAGCTATGAGGCCAGGGGCAGGACTACCGACTAAATACCAATATCAGTGAACAGAATGGCCTTTAGAGGTAATCTTTTTCAGTATTACAAGTCAGCTCACTGGTTTCCGGACGAGGTGGCTAAACTCCCTCGATGATGTGACTGGATGGGGTGCCCTGTGGTGGCTAACTGGCTCTGGCTGAAAGCCTCAGGTCTTGGAGTTCAATGAGATGTAGCCCTGGTGCCAAAAAAGTCTACCCGGTAGTCGGTAATGGTTATGCCGGTCTGGGCTTCAATTTGCTGAATTAGCTCAGCGGGTAAGACCACATCGATATCAATGATTTCGTTACTGTCCAGGCAGTTGACATGGCTGTGAGAGGCACTGCTATGACCATAGAGGCGGCCATCGGCCCGTTCCAGGCATTCAATAATGCCGTGCTCAGAGAGGGCGTCTAGATTTTGGTAAACCGAGGTGTGGCCAATTTCACGGCCCTGCTGGTTAAGGCGATGATAAATTTCCCTGGCGGATAAATGCCCCTCTTGCTGCCACAATAGCTCTAGAATGTATCGCCGCTGGCGACTCAAACGCATGCCCAAACTCTGGCAGCGTTCAAGCGCATCTTCCAGAGATGAGATTGGCTTTTCAGATGGCGCTGAGGTTTCCATGCAGGCAAGCATAAATCGTACTCAGTACCACTTTACCTTGCCCAAAATCCCTCTGTCTACTTAGTTGCTTAAGCAAACGCAAGTTTCCGCTAGGGTTGACTGCGTTTCAGGAGTTTAGCCCCAGGTAAACGATGCTCTGATGTAGCCTTCTGGCGCTTTGGCTGCTCTGCCCCTGGGGTCTCATCCACGACCGACGGCTCGGTACCAGCCCCCTGGTTTGAGCCCTGGTGCAAAGTTAGGTCCTCATTGCTCTGGGTAAAGGGCTGATCTGCAAACTGGCCCTCAGAAACCGGTGAAGCGGATGGAAAGTGCAGAATTACCTCCGGCGTGGCTCCCGGCGTAGCATCGAGATCCAGGCTAGGGGGAGTATTAATCACCGTTTCGGGAGCCGTGGGAGGAGCTTCTCCCAACACCGCAGCGGGTGCTTGAACCTCAGGAGTTGGGGGAGTATCGGCGACGAGGGAGGTGGGAGTGGTATCTGTTTCAGGCGTTGGTGCTTCAGGCGTTGGGGCCTCAGGCGTTGGTGCTTCAGGCGTTGGGGCCTCAGGAGTTAATGCTTCAAGAGTTGGGGCCTCAGGCGTTGGGGCCTCAGGCTCTAGGATAGGCGGTTCAGGATTGGCCACCTCGGCTGCAACCGTTGGCAACACAACCTCCTGACTGCCCTCCCTAACCTCAGCCCAGGTCGGGGAACCGTCTAAGACTGGTTCTGGCAACTCAGCGCTGGGGGATAGCTCTCGCCCAGGAGTCGCTTCAGGAGCAGATGAGGGGTCTTGAACTGGCTCCTGGAAATCCTCAGTGGATTGCAGGGGTAGATCAGACGGCTCAACCGCAGGGGGAGAGGCATTCTGAGCGGGCTGCTCAGCCGGGCTGAGCGGCTCTGACGGCAGTTCTTCAGCCTCCGAACCTTGCTCAAGCAGGCTTAGCCCCAAAAACCGATCAACGGTCTCAGACAGGCGATCGCGACGGCTTGGAGCCTCAACGCCCTGGGCTGGCTCCGTTCCAAGTTCAAGTTCAAGATCAGGCTGGGGGGTGGGCTCATGACCATCTGTCCAGAACCGCAAAACAATATCGGCAGGCTCCTCTGCCTGTTGTGGCTCAGCCGGTACCGATGGTGCAATGGCTGGGTCTGGCCCTAAACTCCAGGTAGATGGATCCAACTCTGGTTGCTGTTGACGGTAAGCCTCAACAGCTCTGGCAATGGCCTCTACCCGTCGCCGCTGGTCGCGGGTGATGCTCGTTTCCGTATTGCCCAGGCCAGGGGCGTTCCAGCGCTCAGTATCGGGATTGATGTAGGAGCGGGTGCGGGCCACGATAATTGCGTCGGTGCCGGTTAAGCCCTTCTCTAGCTTGGCTTCGGCCAGGCGTTCAATGTAGCCGACCCGCCCAATGGCGGCCAGGGGAGATTGGTTAGCCAGATCGATGCCGTTCAGGGTTTCCTCCAGGGTGAGGGTGAGCCCGTGCTTTAAGGCTCGTTTACGCAGAACTTCGCTCTGAGACTTCAGCCGCTGGAGTTGTTTTTGGTCAGCTTCGGCGGCTGAGGTGGCACCGTGTTGGTAGGAAAATGTTCCCATGTTCCAAACCTGGTTGCCAGGGTCTGTGTGGCCAAAGTAGGCGGCGGTAATGCCGCCCGATGGGGTGCGCGTGCCCTCGGCATTGCCAACTGCTCTAGCCACCAGGGAATCAGTATCTCCGTCAAAAAGGCTATGCAACAGGACAGAAGCATCCGCAGGAGCCTGTGGAGGAGCCTGGGCCACCATGGCGGCTGGCATCGGAGCTACATCAAAGCTCAGCACAAAGTCCTCCCGCTCAGCTTGCAGCGAGGCGGCTTGAGGGGGTGGGGCTGTCGGTTCTGGAGGGGGGGCAGCTGCAACCAGAACTGGAGCCGGAACTAACTGAGGAGGAGCCGGGGGCAGGATAGAAGCAGGCGTGGCTCCTTCGCTTAGCGCTACAGCCACCGCCTGACGATAGACCTTGCTTGGCAGTTGCTGAGGGGAATGGAAACGCATCGGTGGGCTGCCTGCTCCGGGCGGAATTGGTAAGGGTTGGGGGCCATCGCTAGGCAACGGAGCGACTTCTGCGATGGCAGGGGCAGGGGGTTCAGGCTGGGCAATTTCTGGTAGCTCAAAGTTGAGGGCCATGTCGTCCGCTTTAGCTGGAGCTACGCCAAGAATAGCCAGGACGGCATTTGCGGTTAGTAGCAGAGGCGAAGGTTTCATAGTCACAAGAACCGGGGGAGGGGTAAAAACAGTTTTGGCCAGCTTACTTACGACAAACGTGGTTAATTAAGAGCCCAACCTGGGATGGTGACCTGGCGCGCAATTGCCTTTTGGCCAGGGCCATAGAGGTTTCCTAAACACAGCGGCGATTGCCATTAACCGCTAGAACCGAATTCTAAAGGCAGGGGTTTTAAGGGATTGTTCCAAGACTCGGTTGGAGGGCTCGACAATCGCCCAGGCTCCATCGGGCTGGCGGCGCATGGTGGCAAAGTGAATATAGCGCCCCTGCCCAATTGGTTGGCCAACCTGTCGCCAGCCCACGTGGGGCTGCCTGACCCCGCAATAGCGAAATAGGTAGGCTGGCACCTCTGGCGTAGAAAAGTAAATGCAGCCAACGCCCTTGGCCGCAAGTTCAACCTGTCCTGAAAAGGGGGCCACCAATTCCGCCCCAATCACCCGGATAGAAATATCCCCTAAGCTACCGGTCACCAACTGTCCGGCGATGCGATCGCCAGACTCCAGTTCCCAGGTCTGTTGAAGGACAATGTGCCGTGGGGTGCTCAACCTGGGGTCGTCACAGCCTGCCAGCAAGCCCACCAGTCCCAAACTCAGAAGCCTCAGCCTCAGCGCTGGCCATCCCCCTGCAACAGTAGGTCGAACCCTAGCTTTAGCGCGGCTCCATAGCCAACCAACCAACCCCAGGCCAGTTCCTACACTCAGGTATGGCCAACCATCGCCTTGATCACCGCTCATTTCATTGAAATCTGAATCGATAGCCCGCGTACTCGTCATTCTCGTAAAGAATCACCAGTTGGGTATTGGGGTCGAACGCGAGGGGATAAGCTTCCCGCTCGGCCACCACGCCAGAACGAACCTGAAGCTGCGGTAACCGACAGTAGGGTTCAGAGACAATTTTGCGGACGGCGGCCTTCGGATCGCGTTCGGGAATGGTGAGCAGACTGGCCAGTTGTTCGCGGCTAAGCCTGGCATCGCTACGGACGATGGCCTCGCAGTCTTGGGGTTGACTGGGCTGGGTTGCAGACATCCACTGCCGCACCCCCCCAGCATTTTGAATAAAGCCAACGATGACTAAAACCAGGCCGCCCGCCAGCAGCGGCTTTACCAACCCAGTAGAAGTAGCACCAGAGGAATGGGGAGTGGAAACCATAGATCATCTCCTAGGGGAACGTTGAATGAGTCGAAGGGGAGTATCCAGTCTGGTGAGGCGGCATCACCCGCCAAAGCCACCGCCAACCACAAGACCGCCCAGCGCCAACAACAACCGACTGGCGATCGCCAGGTCTGGCTTAACGGCAAGTGTGGCCTGGTAAAGGGCATAGGCGGTAGCGGCGGTAATCCCAATTACGGCGGCAATCCACAAAAAGGGAAAAGCCGCCAGCAAGAGATTGAGGGCAACCCGGGCAATAACACCACCGCCCACCCAAATCACCGCTTCCAAAACAGTCAGAGGCCGGGACGAACTGCCCCCTTGTCGGACTTGGGCGTTAGTGTGGCCTTGGCGGCCCAGACTTAGCGCTCGACCCAGGCGCAGATAGAGCGGCCTGAGCCCTTGCAGTGGTTCCTGGCAAAGGGTTTTTAGTTCCACGCCTAAGCCACTCGACCAGCCAAATAACCGCCGCCCAGAAACCGCTTTGTGGGTACGGCGATGATGATTAGCCAGCGGTTGAGCCCTATGCGCTGATTGCAGGGAGGCAACGGGCCGGTGAGAAAGCACGATATTACCGGCGGCATCGCAGGCGGCGTT
>CAYUBC010000230.1:0-3392 GCA_964442885.1 uncultured bacterium
GGGCACCTACAGCCCCATGGACATTGAGTGGGCCAAGGACGGCCTGACGGGTGAGCTCTTCATCGTCCAGGCCCGGCCTGAAACCGTGCAGTCCCAGAAATCTACCAACGCATTGCAGACCTTCCATCTGGAGGTGCCCGATGGGGTAGAGCCTGTAGCCAGGGGCCGCGCCGTGGGCGATCGAATTGGCCAGGGCAACGCCTGCGTCATCCTCGATGTCCACCAAATTGCCCAGTTTCGTCCCGGCGAGGTGCTAGTCACCACCCGCACCGACCCCGACTGGGAACCGATTATGAAGCAGGCCAGCGCCATCGTCACCGACCAGGGCGGGCGCACCTGCCATGCGGCCATCATTGCCCGTGAGATGGGGATTCCAGCCATCGTTGGCTGCGACAATGCCACCCGCATACTCACCACCGGGGAACCTGTCACGGTTTCCTGTGCCAGCGGTGAAGAGGGGTTGATCTACCGGGGCACCCTGCCCTACCGGGTAGACACCACCCAACTGGATAGCCTGCCCGAAACCCACACCAAAATCATGATGAACGTGGGCAACCCAGAGCTAGCCTTCACCCTGGCTGCCCTGCCCAGCGATGGCGTGGGCCTGGCCCGGTTGGAGTTCATCATCGCCAACCACATTCAGGTGCACCCCCTGGCTCTGCTGCACTTCGACCAACTACCCGACGGGGCCGAAAAGCGCGAGATCGAGACACTCACCGCCCTCTACCACCACAAACCTCAATACTTTGTGGATAAGCTGGCCCAGGGGGTTGGCACCCTGGCCGCTGCCTTTTATCCCAAGCCCGTGGTGGTGCGCCTGTCAGACTTCAAGAGCAACGAATATGCTCACCTGCTGGGCGGCAGTAGCTTCGAGCCCGCCGAAGAAAACCCCATGATTGGCTGGCGCGGCGCATCCCGCTACTACGATGACCGCTACCGCGACGGCTTTGCCCTGGAATGTCAGGCCCTCAAGCGCGTCCGCGATGACATGGGCCTAACCAATGTCATCCTGATGGTGCCCTTCTGCCGCACCCCCGACGAGGGTCGCCTGGTGCTGCAAGAAATGGCCAAACACAGCCTGGTGCGCGGGGAAAATGGCCTGCAAGTCTACGTGATGTGCGAGCTACCCAATAACGTGGTGCTGGCCGACGAATTCAGCCAGGTGTTCGATGGTTTTTCCATCGGCTCCAACGACCTCACCCAACTCACCCTGGGGCTGGATCGCGACTCGGCCCTGGTCGCCCACCTGTTTGACGAACGCAGCACCGGCGTGAAGCGCATGGTACAAATGGCTATTCAAACCGCTAAGGAACACCAGCGCAAAATTGGCATCTGCGGCCAGGGCCCCAGCGACTACCCAGAATTCGCCCGCTTCCTGGTGGAACAGGGCATCGACTCCATCAGCCTCAACCCCGACACGGTAATCAAAACCCGCCTGGAAATCGCCGACATGGAGCGACAGATGGGGTGAGGCTGAGATGCCAGGGTTCTAAAAGAACCCTGGCATCTGAATATACAAGCTATTGGTTCACCTAAAATGCGGTAAATTTGCCCCTAATCGGCTAGCTTTTACTCTAGCTGTAGGAATTGCCAGCATATTAAAAAGCTCAGGTGGTCTAGAGCTCTATAACTTCCTTAGAAGAACTTTTAAGGACAACGGGAAAGCGCAGAATTTGTCTCACGCTGGTTTGTACTACTTTGATGATGAAGACACAGAACCTATTCCTACCCCGGCGCTACTGCCAGGTTTAGTAGGCATGGGTGTAGCTGCGCTCAGTCGGCGTCATGGCAAGGCTGATGATTCTACTCAGGCCTAACAGTCAGTAGGCACGACAAATAAGCCCCAGGCTTTAAACCAGCCTGGGGCTTATCGTTACTTAAAATCTAATGGCTTAAATTGTATAAGGCTTGATGTTATAAGAACTTCTGCGAGAACTTACTTGCGCGTCGTTTTTGCGCTTCGGCCTCCAGCTCTCCCCACTGGCCCCAGGGCCATGCGACCCAGACTCAGCAGACCTACACCAACCACAGCAAAGTTGCTAGCACTAGCCAACCCCACTTTAGTGATACTGGTTCTAGCATTTTGCTTCAGGCTTTCGGCCTGAGTTTCAATGGCTTGCAGGGCCTGAGTAAAATCTTCGGGAGCAGCGTTAGCAGCAATGTCGGGGTTAGAACGGCTCTCTTCAACCCGGGTTTGCAGTTGAGAGGCTTGGCTGCCAATGGTGCTAACCGTTTGAGAATGGAGCGAAAAGCTCTCGCGTATAACAAACAGACAAATCAGAAGAAATAGCCCCCCTGCTCCCAGGCAAAGGTAAGACATGGTCTTACGCAAGCTCTGACTTTCCCAAGCACTGTAGAGCAAAAGCGCAATACCAATCAGCAATACAATACTGCGATCGCCCATTTGCTGAAGTAAGCCCACCCGCCAAGCGGTGCCGGCACCCAGGGGAAAAGTAAGGGCTACCATATCAGCAATAAACCCGAAGATACAGGTCAGGCCGACGACGCGGGCAATAGCTTGACCACTAAACAGAGATGAAGAAAGCGGATTTGACGCACTAACCATATCAATAACCTTATGGAAAAGGGTGAACGAGCCGACTACCAACGCTTCCCCTGGCTTTAGTCAGGACATTAGCACTTAGCTAGCAGCGATTAGATAACCATTACTTCCTTCAACGGTTGCCAGTCGGTTCGGTACAGTTTCTCAAGTTTCACAGGAAATTTATGCAGAGATTACTATAGGCTCGTCTCCAGCCCGGCAGGAACGCATGTTGGCTAAAAAGCAAAATGCATAGCTATGATTACCCTGATCAGAACGTTTGCTGAAAAATGAACAGGATTCTAGATAATCATAAGATTTCCAGAAAGAATATTTAAAAGTTCATGAAGACATTCCAGAATCCTGTCTCTTTTTGCAAATTAAGCGAAGTAGTTGGAAACTACTAAAGTTCCTGCCGTAGAATCACCACCAAGCAGGGCTGCACCAGTGATATCAATCATCAGATCAGTATCTTTAGAAAACGAGGATGTGCCATCATTCACCGACATATAGGTGCGGCTTCCCCAGCGAAAAATCACAGCCTGATTAGCGGTAAGAGCCTGAGATCCACCGGCAGTCTGATTTTTATCTTGATAGGCCCTTAGCATAGCTTGCTCTAGGTTGGTCCCACCAACTACACCTGCGTTGAATAGTCTTTGCGGTCGGTTAGGGGTTAACAAATTTCCATCAAAGTCAAGTTGGATGCGATCGCCCTCTGCTGCATTAAACCCAATGATGCGATCTGGAGAAGTCAGGTTTGACTGAGTAAAGGCTGCTGCCTGCGATTGCCCGGTGTAAACGAACCGATCAGCCCCAGCTCCGCCGTTGAGGGTGTCGGAGCCGCCCAGAC
>CAYUBC010000230.1:3402-6415 GCA_964442885.1 uncultured bacterium
CGCCCAGACCAATGAGAACATCATTACCGCCCTGCCCTGCCAAGTTGTTCCCAGATGGAGTTCCAAATATAGTATTGCTGCCGCTGTTGCCTGTAGTGGCCAACCCACCTCGCTCAAAGGCACCGACATCGGGTTGAGAATCCCGCTTAAACAGGCGCTGATCTTGAGTTGGCACACCGCTGCTTTTAACCCCTGTGTTGATAGCTGGACTGCCAGCCAGCAAGGGATGTACCAAATCATCGCCGATTTTCATCAATGGCCCCAGTTGAGGATCCAAAATTCGGCTGTTGGCCGCCACACGTCTACCTGACCAGGTAGGAGCTGGAAATTCAATATTCCCGCCCCCATCGCGAGGGGTAAAACCAACCTGTTGCTGATTTATATCCCCTGCTCGATTAAACGCCACGATTGAATTACGCAGAGTAATCGAACCTTTATTCCTGTTGTTCATCCACAGTGCACCATTCGCTCGGCCTGCGGAATTATGAACAATCGTGGCATTAGTAATCGTGACAGGGGCTGTAGAACCAGTATTCAAAAACATGGCCCCGCCTGCATCGCCCACCACTCGGTTGGCGGAGAACGTGCTATTGCTAATGTTTACAGCACGGTTAGTTTGTACCCACAACCCGCCGCCTTGAATATTTGCTGTATTGTTGACCAGCCCCACATTGCGGATTGTCACCGAGCCACCGTTAACCTCTAGCCCACCGCCACGTGCCAGGTTTTTGCCGCTGACGCTAACGGTATTTCTCAGCAACGTGCTGTTTTCTAGAACGAGCTTATCAGAACCATAGCTCCAGATATAAAGAGCACCGCCGCCACCTTTGGTTTTATTTCCCTCAAACCAACTGTTTTGAATGCGCACAGTACCGCCATTGGTAGTACCTGGCCCGCCAGGGCCAGCGCCGTCGCTAAAAATCGCTCCGCCGCCATTACCTGTGGCCGTATTATTCAGAAAGGTCGAATTTTTAACCGTAACCGGCATGGAGATGTTGTAAACAGCACCGCCATTAAAGCCTCGGTTATGGGTAAAACGAGAGTTTTCAATTAACAAAAAACCTGGCCCACCAGCGCCGCCAGCACTATTGGTTGAAATTGCGCCGCCGCTAAAGCCGTTGCTGCCAAGGCTACCGTCATTGCGATCAAAACTACTATTCAGAATGGTGACCTGAGCCCCAGAACCAACCTGTAGCGCCCCTCCTCGTATAGCCTTGTTGTTGTTAAGACGAGAATTAATTAAAGTAACTCGACTAAAGTTAGCGGCGTTTATACCTCCCCCTAAACCTGATACTTGAGCCCCCTTACCATTGCCATTAACAATGGTCAAGCCCTTAAAAGTTGCTGACACAGGATTTTGAGAAGCGCCCACTTGAAATACGCGACTTTTGTTTTCACCACTGATGGTGAGATTAGGTACTCCTGTAGCATCCAGAGTAATATTTTTACCCAGAAAAATCTCTCCGCTGGTCAGCCGGATAGTTGTGTTGGCTAGGTTAGCCGCAAAGCGAATGGTGCTGCCTTCAGCGGCGGCTGCAATGGCCGCTCGCAGTGAACCCTTTCCACTATCGGCTGTAGTTTTAACAGTTATGATATTGAGGCTAGCGCTGTAGCTAGCTTCAACCTGTGGGCTAAACGCTGAAACAGCCTCAATTGAGCCAGTCGATAGCTCAAAATCCCAGTCACCCCCATAGCCAGTCACATCATCAGAGGCGGCGATGTCGGCACCAGTTAATTGACTCAGGCGATTAACAAATGCTTCACCAAGGGGGCCAAAGCCAACGTCACAGCCATAAAGCAAAATATCGGCTGTAGGAGTTAAAGCCTGTCGCCATTGCCCTAAAGCCTCTTGGTAATGGTTAAACGTACTGGTGTTTAACGCCGCTGAGCCAAGCAATACCTCACCGACGTCACCGTGAGAGACAATATGAATACTCGCTACGCTAGAAAATGTCTGAAGAGTGTCAGAAATTTGGGTAACACCATCTTGGCTTGAGTCGAGAAGGAAAATTTCAAGATTATCGGGTATTCCTTCAATCAGGGTATCTAAGTCAGCTACTGATTCGTCAACAAAAACAATTCCCTTAATTAGGGTGGGAACACTTTGAGTCGCCATTTGTCCTCCATTTTATGGGCTTAAATGCCGTCTCGCCTTTTGTCCTAGTGACTCATTTCAGGAAATAGTATTCAACCTGCATAATATTGGCAAAAATCAGATTACTCGCGCAGCTCAAGTCCAAAGCCATAAAGAGTGACAATCGATCAAACTAGTTTAAAGGACTTCCCTTAGCTAGGATGCCAAGGTTAGCCTCAATCTCCAACCAGTCACTAGCTATAAAGAGTGCTACTAGGATCAATTGACTAAATTTGTGGTAAGGACAAAACGAAGATACAGCCGAAAATTGGTAGATCAATCCCTATCTTAACCAGACACAACCGGAAAACGCTAATTACTATAACCGCTGTGTTCTTGATCACTTATATCACCGTACATTAACTTTGTAAACTTCTGAAAGCCTCAGTAAAATTACAGGGTAATGTCAGCTCGCGCTAAATTTATAGAAACTTTTGCAAAAAAGGGCCTGGACAAGCCAAGCCCTGATCGAGTACTAAAATTTCTCCGACCTAGACATACAGGGAATAGTTAGGCTTCCTCAGCCATGTCTTCCTGTTTTTTGCGTAGAGCTGCTATGCCAAGGCCAACCAGGCCAGGCAATAGGGCCGGCGTAGGAACTTTGCCGACTACCTTAGAGCTTCCCTCACGGTCATCCTCATCAAGGCCGGGGCCAACAGAGGTTAAACGAATGCCAAATCTTTCGTCCTGGCCGAAAATGTAGCCACCGATATCTTCAGTGCCGTGGGTCAACGTAAATATGAGGGTTTGAAAATCATCTCCTCCGCCAATGCCTGAGTTACCAATTTCAAATCCAACATCAAACCCATTTTCAGGCGATAGATTATTACGGCTCTATCGGTCTAGGGATGGGGATGAGCGCCTGAGCGCAGGTAAATG
>CAYUBC010000231.1:0-6412 GCA_964442885.1 uncultured bacterium
GTCACCCCCGCGGCCATCCACTGCTCTTTAATGCGGTCTTGCAGAATGGCGTAGGCTTCGGCCAGTTGCTTGCGGCTGTTGATGCCAAAAATCTCCTGGCAGTCGGCCACGTCCACCGCCATCGCTGGATTCAGGTCTTTGACAACATCCGTGAGGTAGTACTCTTGCTGGTCGTTGTCGGCCTTGAGGTGGGGCAGCACGTCCATGAGCTTTGACCAGTTGAAGCAGTAGACCCCGGCGTTAATGCGGGGGTTCTGGCGCTGGGCCGGGCTGCAATCGCGATGCTCGACAATCTCAGTGATGATATTCTGCTCGGTGCAAAATACCCGCCCATAGCCCGTAGGGTCTGGGAATTGGGCCGTTAGCAAGGTAGCGGCATTACCGTTATCCTGGTGGGTTCTAACCAGGTTGTAGATAGTTTCGGGACGCAGCAGCGGCACATCCCCATTTAGCACCAGCAAGTCGCCCTGGAAGCCCTCCAGGTGGGGAATAACCTGCTGCACGGCGTGGCCAGTGCCCAGTTGCTCGGTCTGCTCCACAAAAGTCAACCCCGGCAGGTGGGCCAGCGCCCCCTGCACCTGCTCTTGGCCAAAGCCAACGATGACAAAGGTATGGGTGGGCTGAACGGCCACTAATCCATCCAAAACCCGTTCCACCATGGACTTCCCCCCCACCGAATGGAGAACCTTCGGCAGGTTAGATTTCATCCGGGTACCGCGTCCGGCGGCAAGAATAGCAACGGCAACCATGGCAATAGGCTCCCTCTAAGCGATGCTGCAAGGGAGTATATCGCGGTTTATGATCAAATCCATCCGGCCTCAAGAGACCGCTTCAATCCTCCACGCCAAACAGGCAGGAATTGTAGGATAGGCAAATAAGGCTAAGTCGGTAGACACAATATGCCTGTCACCATCCCCCTGCGCACTATCAGCCTCTCTCCCGGTAGCCACCTGTTGATTGACAACGTGACCTGGGATCAGTACGAGGCGTTGTTGGAAGAATTTGGGGATACTCGCCGAGTACCCAGAATCAACTATTGCGATGGCATTCTAGAAATCATGTCGCCCTTACCGGCCCACGAGCGTCCCTACCGCATTCTGGCTTACATTACAAGTCAAATGCTGCGGGCCTTGCGGCAGTCTTTAGCCCATGGCTGAGGTTTGGCTATCCCGCCGGGATGGGTCGCCCTGGAGCGAGTTGCATGGGCGGGCGCATCGGGAACTGCGGGCGCGATCGCTGCTACCAAAGGGCACTTCGCTACTGGCGGCTGTCTCCGGTGGGCAGGATTCTGTGGCCCTGCTCAAACTCCTGGTGGATTTGCAGCCCAAGTGGCACTGGCGGCTGCACGTGGCCCACTGCGACCACGGCTGGCGACCCGACTCGGCTGACAACGCCGCCTTTGTGCAGGATCTCTGCCGTCAGTGGGCCATCCCCTGTCAGGTATTTGGGGCTGAGGTGGTGCCCCAAACCGAGGCCGAGGCCCGTCAGTGGCGCTACACGGTACTAGGCGACTGGGCCAGGGCGCAGGGCTATAGCCACATTGCCACAGGCCATACCGCCACCGACCGGGCAGAAACGCTGCTCTACAACCTGCTGCGCGGCAGCGGCACCGATGGCCTGCAAGCCCTGGCCTGGCAGCGGCCCCTGGCGCTAGCCGATCCCAACATCAGCGGGTCGAGCCGTGGGGCTATCTCAAATAGTTCTCCTATCACCATTGTGCGCCCTCTACTGGCCTTAACCCGGCAGGATACCGCCAACTTTTGCCAGCAGTTCAACCTACCCATCTGGCTAGATTCCACCAATCAAGATGTCTCCTATGCCCGCAATCGCCTGCGGTTGGAGGTGATGCCCTATCTCCAGCAGCACTTTAACCCCAAGCTGGAACGCACCCTGGCCCAGACGGCTGAAATTCTCACCGCCGAAGTAGATTGGCTGGAACAGACGGCCCAGGAAATCGGTCAAAAGGGGGTGGAAATAGACGCCGCCGCCCAGACCTGGCGACTCCATCGCCCCACGCTGAAAAGCCTGCATCTGGCCCTACAGCGGCGGGTAATGCGCCGGGTGCTTCAGCAGGCGATCACGGCCCAGGTCAGCTTTGACCATGTGGAGAAACTGGTCAGCCTGATTGCCGCCCCCAACCGTACCCAAACCGACCCCTTCCCCAACGGCCTAATGGCCACCGTCGAAGCCGACTGGATTGTGCTGCGACCCATACTCTCATCATCCCCGGAGACGAAGCCGTGAGCTTCAATATCTTCAAGGCCGCTGATTTCACGGATGAGCCGAGTCAGTATTTCTCTGGCCGTAGTGAGGATTATGATCACTACCGCCCGGCTTACCCAACGCTGGCAATTGAAACCATCCTGAAAAATCTGCAACCGCCGCTCACGGTAGTTGACATTGGCGCAGGCACCGGCATTGGTGCGCGTCAACTAGCTCAGCCAGGCGTTAAGGTTTTGGCGGTGGAGCCCAATGCCGCCATGCGCGAGTCAGCTACCCCCCATCCCCAGGTGGAGTTTCTGGCTGGCACCGCCGAGGCTATTCCCCTACCAACGGCTTCGGTAGACGTGGTCGCCTCCTTTCAAGCGTTTCACTGGTTTGACTTTCAGGCCAGTCTGCGAGAATTTCGTCGAGTGCTCAAACCCCAGGGCCATGTGGCTCTGGTCTGGAGCTTTTGGGACGGACGATATGCCCCCACGCAGACCTACAGCCGTCTGGTGCTGGAGTCGGCTATCCCATCTCAGCGGGCGACTCCGGCGAAATCATGGGGCGATCAGCTGCGCTATCGCCTGTTTTGGCAGGGCATCTGGCTACCGGGCTTTAGGCAACTGACCCGGCACGAGTTTGAGTTAGCCCAAACCCTGGATGGCCAGGGCTTAGTGGGTCTGGCCTACAGTCAGGGCTTTACCCCAGCCGATGGCGAGGCCTGGGATGCGTTAGCTGCTAGGATTCTGGCCCTTCATCGAGACCACAAGGATGGGCGGGGACAGATGACCTTGCGCTACCGTACCCGGCTTTATTTGGCCACAGCAGTCTAGGGGACTCGCAAGAAAATAAGGTATTGATTGCTATTTTCCTATGGGTGGATTGGTGCTGTGTGGATTGGTGCTTCGTGCATTATTGCTGGGTGCATTGCTGCGCGAATGCACCCTACGGTGCTTAACGCTTCGGGTTGCTTTATTTTGACGCTCTTCCCTCTTCCCTCTTCCCTCTTCCCTCTTCCCTCTCTACAACTCTGGCAAGTTATCTGGATCCAACCCCAGCGATCGCACATACTCTGCCAGCCGCTCGGCGCGCTGGCGCTCTGTCTCGGCCCGCTGGCGTTCTGTCTCGGCGCGCTGGCGTTCCCGGTTCAGTTGAGCCTGGAGTTGTCGAATGAGTTCCTGGGGCAGGGGATAGGGGTAGCCGCTGGCGTTGTGCCAGGCCAGCCATTCTCGCTGGATGCCGCCCAGTTCACCCTGCACGCGGCCCAGGCCCAGGTCAACTTCCGGTATCCAAATGGGGTCTTGGGTGTGCAGTTGGTAGCGACCCTGGGCTAGTTGATAGACCTCCCAGGGTTGGTGGCGATCGCGGCGGCTATATTCAGGGTTGTAGATAACGTAGTATTTCACCCCCAGATCCGCATAATCGGCCATTTTCTTGCCATATTCCTGGCCATAGGTTTTGGAGACATACTCCAGGGCCAGCAGCGGTGGGATGTCGTTTTCTTCCTGGAGTACGTAGCTGAGCCGACCGAGACCATTTCGCTTGTGGCGGGGTACGCCGATGCTCAAAAACCCGTCGGGAATCACTTTGGGGGAACGCTGGCGCTGGGCGGCGCGGTCGTAGATGCCCATGTCTACGCCAAAGAACCAGTCCTGGCGATCGCCCCAAATTTCCTCCAAAACCGCCAACAGCCAGTTAGGAAGCGTATTTTGATTTTCGTTATCCACGGGCGTGTCGTCAGAGCAGGGCAGGTCTTCAGAGGTGGGAAGCTGCCAATCTGAATCCAGCAGAGGAGATTCCATACTCAGTCCCTCAACGGTTGAGTATTGCTATTATGGCACCTGGCCCTGGTGGGGTAACCTGGCCGCCTGGCCCCGTCCAGTCTGGCGTCTACCAGGCCATCCGTTTACCGTGCCGAGGTCCATCTTGCCCTTCACCGTTTTACCTGCTACCGCCTTTATCGACCCCTTTGGCCACAACCGGGCGGCTATTGAGGAGATTTTTCAGGCGGTTACGGGCCAAATTTTGGAGTATCTCACCAGTGCCGGTCACCAGGTGCCTTTGCCGCCTGCGGAAAGCTCGGTTTTCAAGGCCATTCCAGAGCAGCCGGGGGACATTGCCAACCTGCTGGAGCCCCTTCAGGCGATCATGGCGCAGTCGATGAATCCGGCTCACCCTGGCTATATCGGGCATATGGATCCGCTACCGACAACAGCTTCTATTTTGGGGGATTGGGTAGCCGCCGCCCTCAACAACAACATGCTGAGCGTGGAAATGTCGCCCGCCCTGTCGCGGCTGGAACCCTTGCTAATGGCAGAAATTGCTCAGTTGTTTGGCCTGGGCAACCAGGCTGGGGGGCTATTGGTGAACGGCGGTACCCTGGCCAACCTGCAAGCCCTCACCGTGGCCCGCAATGTCAAGCTCGATTGTTTAGAAAAAGGGCTGGCCGGACAAGCCCCCCCGGTTCTTTTCGCCTCAGAGATGGCCCACACGTCGATTCAGAAGGCGGCTATGCTGCTGGGGCTGGGGCTGGATGGGGTGGTGCTGGTGCCCACTAACGCCAATGCCCAGATGCAGCCCGATGCCCTGGACGCCCTGATTCAGAAAGCTCTGCAAGCGGGTCGGCGTCCCTTTGCGGTGGTGGCCACGGCGGGTACAACGGTTACCGGCAATATTGACCCGCTGCCAGAAATTCACCGTATCGCCAAAGCCTACGACCTCTGGTTCCATGTGGATGCGGCCTACGGCGGGGCGATCGCCTTCTCCCCCACCCATCGCCACCGCCTCCAGGGCATTGAACAGGCCGACTCTATCACCTTTAACCCGCAAAAATGGCTGTATGTGGCCAAAACCTGCGCTTCAGTGCTGTTTCGCGACATGGCACTGCTCCACAGCCACTTTCGCATTGCCGCTCCCTACATGAATGCCGAGAGCCAATGGACGAACCTGGGGGAAATTTCCGTCCAGGGCACCCGCCATACCGATGGGTTGAAGCTGTGGCTGTCGCTCCAGCATCTTGGCAAAACCGGGTGCGCCGCGCTAATTGACGCCAGCTATGACCTGACCCAGACCATGGTAGACCAGATTCACCAGCGGCCCGACCTGGTAATGGCCAGCGAACCGGATATGAACCTGGTCTGCTTTCGCAGTTGCCCCAAAGCCCTACCACCCAACCAGTGGGATGGCTGGAATGTCCACCTACAGCAGGTGCTTCTTCAGGACACCAAAACCTTTCTCTCCCTGCCCGTGTTGCGACAACAACGCTGGCTCAAAGCCGTGCTGCTCAATCCTTTCACCACCGCCCAACACCTCACCGCCCTCTTCGACCATCTCGATCGTCAAACCCCCCAGAAATAGTTACCTTCTACCCTCTGCTTCCTAAATTCTACAATCCAGGCGCTAGAATCCAGGAGTGCTAGCAGAAACCGCTAGACTAAAAACAAAGACCAAAGCCAATCGGCGGCCCAGATTCGTAAAGCCAGATGTGGATGTTGCGTCAGTTTTCCGCATAATTGGCAGAATGTTTTTTGGCAGTTGTGCGTTTTAGGAGACCTTAGATTTTGGCTAAGCGTAAAGGAATCCAGCAATATTCTCAAATCACCGCAGCTGGCCAGGCGCTAGACAAGCAGCTGCAACAGTTGATGGCGCAGCACCGATATCCCCAGGCTCTGCGAAAGCTGCAACAGGCGCAAAAGCGAGATCCTGACTACGTTTTTAGCCTTACTGAGGTCAATATTTGGTTTCAGCAAGGCCAGTACGAGTATAAGCGTGGCCAGTATGCCAAGGCCGAGGAGGCCTTTAGCCAGGCGCTGGCTCTGGAGCCTCAGGAAGATGCCTACTACTGGTTGGCCAAGTGTTACGTGACTCAAGATAAAGCGGCTGAAGCTCTGGAGCTATTGCAGTCGGCCTTTGAGGCTAAAACGCTGCCTAAAAATTTGGGCGGCAGCTACCTGAAACTGCTGATGCTTAATCATCAGGTTGAGCAGGTGAAGACTTTAATTAAAAGCCAGGCCAAGCAGTTTTATGCCCACCATCTCCACTGGGCCAAGGGGGCGTTGGCACTGCAAGCCGGTGACCCGAAAGCGGCCCTGCCTCACTTTAAAAAGATGAACCGACCGGCTAGCCCTGGCGACTTTTTACCAGCCTGGGAAGCCTACGCTTACCGGATGCTGGAGGACTGGCCCGCGGCTGAACGCCTGCTGGGTAC
>CAYUBC010000232.1:0-6310 GCA_964442885.1 uncultured bacterium
CGCCTCCCGCTCGCGCGGGGTAGTTGTCATGGAGACTCTCCTCTCTCTAGACAAAAGCAAAGCGAGAACCAATCGTCTTGATCGGGAACTATACCGTTGACCTAAACAGCCTGTCGGTATAACCGATGCATGAACGGTGATTACTCTTGAGCATTATAGTCTCGTAAATTGACGCTTCTTGGCACAGGTTAACAATAATTCAACCTGCGGAAACCCTTGACGGATGGGCTTTCTGGAAATACTCTGATCAGAAAATTGAACTGTGATATGCGCTTCATTAACAAAAGTCAATAAAAGGGGCGGTTGTTCCCGGAAAAGTAGCGGCTTTATCCGTCGTTTCGTTAACAAATGTTAAGCGTCGATTTATTGATTCATTTTATTAGACGTGAACCATTGAAGATGCTAATAACTTTGAGGCGTTAAGCGTCGGATTCCGTGCGCGGGGATTCTAGATTGTAGATAGTTCTTCTGGGTAACTTTGAACTAGCCCGTCAGGAGTTCGTATATTTATGCTGCATTGGTTTCAGCCGCCGCCGTCCAAGGATACTGTTGCTGACCTGAGCCGTCGCGGTTTTCTGGCTGGGTTGCTAGGCGTGCCGATTGGGAGCATCAGGGGTGCGCGCCAGGTAGAGTCTAGGCGCTTATTGAGCCTCGGCCAGTTCTACGTGGCTGGATTTCAGTACTATGATGGCCCTGATATTATCCATCAGCTCCGGGCGGGCCAGAGGTACGAGCTTGTTGCTGAACCAGAAAATCCTCACGATGCCTTTGCGGTAGCCATTTATTGGCACAACCGTCAGCTGGGCTATATCCCACGGCAGGAAAATCGATCGCTAAGTCGGTTGCTGCAACAGGGTGGGAAGCTGCACTGCCAGGCTGTGAGTGCCAATGCCCAAGCCGCCCCCTGGCTGGCGTTAGAGGTGGCGGTTACGGCTGAACTATCTGAACCAGTCGCACAGGCGTAGCCAACCGAGTCATGCCGGTGCCGCTGCGGATTATCGGCAGCATCCCTGGGGGCCAGCCTGACAAGCTTTAAGCCTGTCAATTTTTATGGTGGGCATTACAGCTCTCGCATGACGGGTGGCTGCCAATCGCTAAAGCCCTCCAGGTGAGACCAGTAGCCGAGGTAGCCAATAATGGCCCAAATTAGGGCCGCTACCAGCAGCACCATCGCCCCCAACGTGCGCCAGCCCTTGTTATGGCGGAGATAGACCAGGGTAGGCGCGGCCAGCACTCCCCCGGCCCCGGTTAGGATAAACCCCAGCCCAGCCAGCAGCGGCAGCCGAGTTTGCCCCAGGTTGATGATTCTGGCCCCGACCAAAATGGCGGTTAAACCAGCGAAGAAGGCGTAGAGCGTAAGAGTGAGTAAGTCCCAACCCTGGGCAATGGCTATCGCCGCCGCCACGTACAACCCACCAAACAGCACGGTGGTTTCGCCAAAGGAAATGTTGAAACTGCCGGGCACGGGCCAGGTCCAGATCATGTGCAGGCCCGTGGCCAGGGCGATCGCGCCTACCAACCCAAACCCAGGCACCCAGCGCTTCAAGTTGGCTCCATCCAACCCTCGGTAGACAAAATCGGCCAGCAGCACCAGCCCTGCGACCATATTGATCAGCATCAGCGTGATGTAGTCGATGAACATATCCCCTCACCAGCTAGTACATGGATGCAAGGCAACTCTACCGCAAAGGGGTTTTGTAAATGGGTGCTCTATAGAAATAGTTATGCTGTGTCTGGCTGCTTAGCAGTCTGCTGGGATCAGGTTCAGCCGACCGCAGTGCCGTTGTCAAACCTCAAGGTTAGCCATGATCTGTTGATAAAGAGCTGCGTCTAGGCCAGCCGTTGCCCCTGGCGCGGTCTCATTGGCCAGGAGCTGCGACAACTGGGCGATGCGTTGACGGGGATGGGGGTGGCTGCTAAGCAGGCCCGGCGGGGTTTGGTGGCTGGTTTCTGCTAAACGCTGGAGCAGAGTTACCAGAGCAGACTGGCCATAGCCCGCTCGGCCCAGAATGTGGAAGGCGATCGCATCCGCCGTGTATTCACCCAGATGGCTGCTGGAGAGCGATCTCAGATCACCGGATAGGGCCACCAGGCGCTGCTGTTGTCGATCAGCCCGAAATACTAAATCCTGCATCGTGAGTTGATGCCAGAGCTGGTTGAGGCCGTCGCGCTGCTCCAGGTGGCCGATCTCGTGGGCCAGAACCCCTGCCAGCTCGGCCTCGTTTTGAATCACTCCGAGCAAGCCCCGATGCAAATAGAGATAGCCGCCCACCGTTGCAAAGGCGTTGATATCCCCATCGTCGATGATTTGCACCGTGTATTGCCGGGTTGGATAGCGGCTGGCTGCCACTACCGCCTGGCTGACTCGCTCCAGAAATTGCCCCAGGGCCGGGGTAGGCCGGTAGAGCAGCAGGCCCTCTTCCTGCTTGAGGTAGGTATCAATGGAGTCGCCCAGGGCTTTCTCATCAGCCCAGGAAAGGACGGCGATCTGGTGAGCTTGCAGCCGATCTACCGCAAACAACCGAGCAATTTGGGCGTGGGATGGCCCTGGCCAGAACCAGGCTAAAGCCAGGCTCACCACTAGAGCCATAGCCACATACCTGAGCCACCGAGACGGCACCCTGAGTTGCATCGGGATGAATCAGCGAGACATCTAGTCTCAGTATGGGCACGTTTAAAGATTACTGGCCGTAACTCTCAAAACCTTAAAGCCTCTCGTTAAGATCAAGAAGATCAAATTTAGTCTCATTCGTCTTGCGAACTGGCTGTTATGACGACCTCTCGTTTCTCCATTGAGCAAACCGATTTTCCCTGGCCCGCTGGGGAGATCTGGCCGACCATGTACGACCTGCCCAGCGAAAATCCTGAGGAGCCCGGATTGCCAGACGAATTTCATGACTTTCAGCCGCAGTTATTGAGTGCCACATTTCGGCTGACCCAGGTGGCCTACGACCAAACGTTCACCGCGAGCGATCTCAACCTTTATTACGATCTGGCTCATCCACGCTGGTATAAGCGCCCAGATTGGTTTGCTGTGGTTGGGGTGTCTCGTCTCTACGAGGGTAGCGAACTGCGGTTGAGTTACGTGACCTGGCACGAGCGGGTTAATCCCTACCTGGTTGTAGAACTGCTTTCCCCCGGCACCGCTGGCGAAGACCTGGGACAGACCCAGCAGCCTAATCCGGAGCTGCCGCCTACCAAGTGGCACGTTTACGAGCGCATGTTGAAAATTCCCTACTACGTGGTGTTTGACCGCTATAGCAATGATTTCCGGGGGTTTAAGCTAACTGACGGTTTCTATCAACCCATCTCAATAGAGAATGACAGAGTTTGGATGCCTGAGCTAGGCATTGGCCTGGGCCTTTGGGTAGGGGACTTTCAAAGCATTAACCGTAACTGGCTACGATTCTTTGACACCGAAGGCCAGTGGATTTTGACACCCACTGAATTTGAACGCCAGCGCGCAGACCAGGCTCAGCAAACTGCTCAGCAAGCCCGGCAACAGGCTGAGCAAGCCCGGCAGGAGGCTGATCAGGCCCGGCAACAGGCGGCGCGTTTGGCTGAAATACTCAGGGCCCAGGGGCTTGATCCAGATAGGTTGCTTTAGCCCTATGGGTTGAAGCCATAATCTTAGCTGAGGCCGTCTAAGGGCCGCAGACCGCCCCATACTTGGGTGGACTCTCCACAAAGGTTGTCCAGAGGTTGATACTGGTATAGAACCCGTAAGCCGCTATCAACTTTCCAGGGCTATGTTTGGAGCGTTACTCTCTCGCCAATGGTGGGTTGGGCATCTGGTCTTAGGAGCGTTGCTTACCTGCTGCGTTAACCGCCCGGATGCAGCCGCTACCTCGGCTAGTGCCACTGAAACCCCCAATCCCAGGCCGCTGTTTAATTGGGTGGCCTCTGAAGAGCCTCCGGCCCGCCCGGGGGATGACCTCTGGTATCGGGCCGTTGGGGAGGCGACCCAGGCGGCGCAACTGGCTCAGACTGCCTCCACCGCTGGCGAGTGGAACCAGGTAGCCGCCGCCTGGGGACGGGCCGCCGCCCTGCTCAAAGATATGCCCGCAGAAGATCCACGGCAGGCGTTTAGTCAACGCAAGGCCCAGGACTATATGCAGAACCTTGCCATTGCCCAGCAGCAGGCCAAACGGCAGGGTATGCCCCGCGTGCTTCCAACCCTGGGTAGTGATGTGCTGGACGAGCAAATCAGTCTTTACCACTCCTACGTCGCCACCCTGGGAGCGCCTGATATCCTTATCGTCGGCAGTTCGCGGGCCTTGCAAGGGGTCGATCCTCAGGTGTTGCAGCAGGCCTTAGCGGTGCAGGGCTACCCTGGGTTGCGGGTGTATAACTTCAGCGTTAACGGTGCAACGGCCCAGGTGGTGAGCTTTTTGACCCGGCAGCTCTTCGCCCCCGACCTGCAACCCCGGCTGATTATCTGGGCAGAAGGTTCCCGCGCCTTCAACAGCGGACGGTTTGATCGCACCTTTGCCGAAATCCTTAATTCCCCAGGCTATGCAGCGGTGCAACAAGGGGCGAAACTGAGCGTGGAAAATCCGCCCACTGACCTATCCATGACTGACGACCCGGTGGCCATAAGCCCCATCAACAGCCAGGGCTTTTTAGCGGTTAACGATCAGTTCAACCCTGCCGTTTACTACCGTTCGTTTCCGCGAGTGAGAGGCCAGTACGACGATATGTATCGCGGTTTTCGCCTGGATGGGGTGCAAACTGTATCCTTCGAGGCCGTTGTCAAATTCTTGCAGACCCAGGACATTCCCCTGGTGTTCGTCAATCTGCCCCTCAGCAACGACTACCTGGACAGCGTTCGGTTGCCCTATGAGCGACAGTTCCAGGCGTTTTTGCAAAGGTGGGCCAATACCGGAGCGCTAACGGTGGTGGACTTGCTGGAAACCTGGCGGTGGCAATCCCATCTGTTTGCCGACCCCAGCCACGTCAACCGCTATGGAGCCAGAGAAGTCGCGCGGCTAATCGCCGAAGACCCAAACATTCCCTGGCCCCAAACAGAACCCCCCGCAGAGTAGGGTGCATTCGCGGCATTTAACCCCGAGCTAAACACCCCAGCCTGAGCCATTGAGCCGCAATGCACCGCTTTATCCCCAACCCAGGTTGACCTAACCCAATGCCTGCTCAATAGCAGCCTTTAGGCCGGCATCATCGGGAGCGGTTTGGGGTTCAAACCGGGCCACAACTTCACCATCGCGACCGACCAGAAACTTACCAAAGTTCCAGGCAATATCGGGGCCAGTGCCCACCAGGAATTGGTACAGAGGGCTACGGTTGGAGCCGTTGACATCCTGCTTTTCCAGCAGGGTGAAGTCTACGTCGTACTTGGTCTTGGCGAAGTTTTGAATTTCCTCAGGGGTGCCGGGTTCCTGGCCGCCAAACTGGTTGCAGGGCACGCCGACAATGACCAAGCCGCGATCGCCATAGGCCTTATCGAGGTCTACCAGGCCGTTGTACTGGGGCGTCAGCCCGCAGCGGCTGGCCACGTTAACGAACAAAACCACTTTGTTGTCCAATAACTCAGGAGACAGGGGGTTGCTATCCAGCGTAGTGAGATTCTTAGGAAAAGGCATGGCTACAAAACGTTACACAACGAATCCCATTATCCGTGATTTTTGTTTCCTAGAGTCAATCGGTATGATTTGAACCTGGAGCATGTCGTATAGAGCACGTTGAGTCGGTGAGTAAAACGGAACTAATGCCCGCTGACCTGAGGCAGCAGGCGCAGACGGTTGATATCCGAACCCTGGAAGCGGTGTTGAGTCAGGCGATCGCCCATCCCTCAGTGCGTCTGGAAGCGTCCCGGCGAGATCACACCCTCTATGTCTTTCTCACCACTCCTTCCGATGACCCTCCTGCCCACTACGCCGAAAGGGTCTATGAGGCCATTCAAGATCTTCGTTTAGCCGACCTCACTCAGCTCATTGTGTTGGATGGCCGGGATGGAGCGCAGGTTGATCGCTGGCGTAAATCCTTTGTGCTGCCAGCGGTTGAGTTTGGCTCGGTTGAATCTGGTTCGGTTGCCTCTGGGTCAGTCGAATCTGGCTCAGTTGAATCAGGCTCAGTCGAATCAAGCTCAGTCGAATCTGGCTCAGTTGAATCAAGCTCAGTTGAATCAGGCTCAGTTGAATCAGGCTCAGTCGAATCAAGCCCAGTCGAATCTGGCTCAGTCGAGGGTAAATTCCTCTCGCCACGGTCGGCAGAGCTGGAATTACCGTTAACCCACCCGCCTACCCTGGCTCAGGTGCCCCTGGCCCCATCCCTGACTCTGCCCCCAGCCAAG
>CAYUBC010000233.1:0-6308 GCA_964442885.1 uncultured bacterium
TAGTCCTATTCAAATGGGGGCGGAGGGACTTGAACCCTCACGACCGCTATGGTCAACGGATTTTCATTCTCCCACAGCTTTCGCTGTTGCCTGGCTGGCTTGAGCGCTGAGTCAGGCTTTGAGAATTGGACCCTCCCTTTACCCTCGGCTTTACGTTAGGGTAGCTCCCGTCGGGCCTCTGCACCTTCCAACTAAACGGTAGCTGGCTTGGCTCAGGATTGCCGTGTCCTAATGGGCTTGAGGCATAGCTGCCGCCTAGACCCATTATGGAGGTAGGTTTCCCTGAATTTGAGAGCAGTCACTTAATAGATTTCTCCACTAAGGCTCAGTTTTCTAAGTCCGTAGCGTCTACCATTCCGCCACGCCCCCGTAGATGTTCTGAACCAGTCTAGCTCAACCGGCCCAAACACAGAGTTCTATTCCACCATCAAGTGGAGCCAATTGCAACTATTCAATAGATTATTTACCAGGAAACTTAACGAGGCTTACAATAAGCTACGAGCCCTGACGGCATTATTGCAGTCTGGCAAAACAGCCCCTTTACGGTTTACAGGTTGGTTTATGGCCCTCTCTAACGATGTAATGTTAACCTTGGCCCTCTACGGGGGACTGGCCGGTATTTATCTAGTCGTTGTGCCCCTGGCACTGCTGCTTTACTTAAAGCGGCGCTGGTATGGTGCGGGTTCCATAGAGCGCACCCTGCTGTACGGGCTGATGTTTGCCTTTTTCCCAGGGGTGCTGCTGTTTAGTCCTTTCCTCAACTTTCGGCCACAACCTCGCAAGTTGGTATCCTAACGAAGTGCCATGCGACGGATTGATGTTTTAGGGCTGGGACTGGTTTTGTTTTTAGCTGGCGGTGGTGTATTTGTGCTCCTCCGCTTGCTTGGGCTAGACGGCATTACTGCTGGCATCTGGAGTCAGGCCGTCATGGTAATCGGCTTGATCGGTTGGCTGCTGACCTATCTGCTCCGAGTAGTTACCAACAACATGACGCTTAAGCAGCAGCTCGATGACTATGAGTCCGCCGTACTTGAAAAGCGCTTGGAAGAGCTTACCCCCGAGGAGCTTGCGGCCATTGAGGCCGAGCTAGACGGGGAAAAAGCTTCTAGCTAGGTTGGGCCTGGTTCGGCACGGATGGGCTTAGATAGATCTAAGGGACTCGCAAGAAAATAAGGTACCGACTGCTATCTTCCCTATTGGTGCATTGCTTCGCGTTGGCGTAGCCCCGCCCAGCGTTATGCACCCTTGTATCTTCAGAGGTAGCGAACCAACATATTCGGTATTTTATTTCAGCGCACGTCCCTAAGGATGGTTGTAGGGGAGTATTTAGGGTTAGCGTCAAGACAAAGTCTGAACTCGTGACCGTTAACCCCGAACGCTATCTAGACTCTGGAGCAGTCTTGATCTAGAGTTCTGTATTGGACTCCCTATCCGCCTGTAAATTCCTATGGCCCATGTTTCTGACCGCTTTGATGTGTTGCGATCGCGCGGCGAGTGCGCCCTCATTCCCTTCATTACCGCTGGCGACCCAAACCTGGAAACCACGGCGGCGGCGCTTCAGGTGCTTGATCAAAACGGAGCAGACTTTATTGAGCTGGGCGTCCCCTACTCTGACCCCCTGGCCGATGGCCCTGTGATTCAGGCGGCGGCAACCCGCGCCCTGCAACAGGGCGTAACCCTAGATCAGGTGCTAGACCTAGTCAAAACCGTTAGCCCCCATCTGCAAGCACCGCTGATTTTGTTTACCTATTACAATCCCATCCTCAATCGCGGCATTGATGTCTTCATGCACGATATTGCGGCGGCTGGGGCAGCTGGGCTGGTGGTGCCCGATCTGCCGCTGGAAGAAGTAGACGCCTTACTTGTGGCTGCCGCTAAAGCCGGTATAGACGTGACCTTGCTAGTAGCGCCAACTTCCCCCTTGGCAAGAATTCAGGCGATTGCCGCCCAGGCCCAGGGTTTTGTCTACCTGGTCAGCGTCACGGGGGTTACGGGTGTGCGCCAGGAGATTCAAGGTCGGGTAAAAGATCTGCTCGACTGCCTTAAGCAAACCACCGATAAAGCCATTGGGGTTGGCTTTGGGGTTTCAGGGCCGGACCAGGCCGCTCAGCTCAAGGGCTGGGGGGCCGATGGGGTGATTGTTGGTAGCGCCTTTGTCAAGCGCCTGGCTATTGATGATGCCCAGGCAGCCCTTGCGGATGTTGGACAGTTTTGTCAGTCCCTTAAGGCCGCCATCCAATCTTAATTGGCTTGCCAATCGGGACATTGGTCACTGGCTTGCCAACCGTAGGGATGAATAGCGCAAACTAAGGTGTGGCGCTTGGCGCGGTGAGTGCCGTAGGCTAACCCGTGGTAGTTAGCACACCCCTGACAGGGCCTAGGTCTGGTCGATATGGGTTCGCTAAAGCCCACCTGCGATCGCAAAATTTGCTGCTTGCTCTGTACCCGGTGCCACTGCTCATAGGCACGGCGATGACATCGGGCATTAGCACGATTAAACAGGTCGTCAGTCATACTCACGACAGCACAAAGGGAGGCTACCTCTAGCCTAACGAAGTAGCCCGGCAGTCTGGCCGAAACTTAAAAGATATAAAACATTGCACCCGCAGGGAGCATAGTTAGGATGGATGCCCCCTACCAGCGAGATGCCCGACCTGGGTTACTCGTAAATATTGGCCGCTTTCAACATGTGGTAAGTAATCAAAAGCTGCGTTAGCGCCAGGGGATAGCTTTGTAGGGTTTCGCCGGTGGTGCCAATCACCTTACCAATATCGGTGTTTCCCTCAATGCTGCAAAACTTGCCCAGGTAGGGAATCTCGTTGCACAGAGTTCGTTCTAACTCCTGAACCGGCTTCTCGGTGGCATGACCATCAATTTCCAGCACGTCTACAGGCTTGCCCATATCCCGATCCAACCCTAGCCGCACGGCATCGCTGAGCGCACCGCCATGCTTGGTTTCCAGCAGATGGGTAAAGTCAGGGTGGGGAATGGTAGGCCGCATGACCAGGCGCACATTAAGCAGCAGTTCATCGGTGCTTTTTTCATTTTGGGGAGGATAAAAGCTCACCACTACATCGGCCCACTGACGCTGGGGACGAATGAACGCCTCAGAATCTGACTCCCGCGCTTTAATTTGCTCGACGACTTCCTCTGGGGTGTAGCCGCGCTTGCGGGTATCGCGCTTAATTTTCCAGACGGCCCGCAGGTCTTCTGGAGGGGCCAGGTAAACTTTGACATCGTAGGCATCGCGGCAAGCACGGGTAAAGTAGCCCAGCAGCCCCTCAACAATGACAAATCGCCTGGGCTGAATATATTCAGGTGGGTCAAACTCACCCGTGCTGTGGTTGTAGATGGGCTTTAGAATTGGCTGCCCAGTTCGCAACAGGCTCAAATGTTGCTGAATAATGTCGATGTAGTTGCAGTCGGGATGGAGGGCTGACATCCCCGTTTCCTTGCGCTGCTTGCGATCGTAGCGGTGGTAGTCGTCTGTACAGATAGTGGTAACTTGATCTTCGCCTAAAATTTGAGCAATACCGCGGGTCAGAGTAGTCTTTCCTGCAGCACTATCCCCAACAATACCGAGGATAACCGGACGACTGACCATACATCCCTCCAGGATTCCATAACCGATAGCTAATCATCTCATTGTAAGAAGCAATGGAACCCTTGATGACTATCTATACCTGGAGATATAAACTAACGATACAGATGTGCCACGTAGTCACCATAGCCGTTGTAAACCACCGTAGGCTGCGTTTCCCAGTTAAATAAGTCGGTGCTTTCACCCACCAAGCGCTCCTTCGCTTGCGACCAGCGAGGATGAGGCACCGTCGGATCCACATTGGCGTTAAATCCGTATTCGTCGGGAGCAAGCGTATTCCAGTAGGTCGCGGGTTGCTGCTCCACAAACTCAATCTTAACGATGGCCTTGCCCCCCTTAAACCCATACTTCCAGGGCACAACCATCCGAATAGGGGCCCCGTGCTGCTTTGGCAAGGTACGGCCATAGATGCCAACCGCAAAAAAAGCTAGCTCATTGGCCATTTCATCCACAGCCAGCCCCTCAACATAGGGCCAGGGCAGGTTCAGCGGAAAGCCATGGGCCGGGCCAGGGCACACCTGTGGGTCGTAGTAGGAGGTGAATCGCCCATATTTGGCCGCAGAAGTAGGTTCCACCGCCGCCATCAATGTCTTCATCGGGAAGCCAATCCAGGGTATGACCATCGCCCAGGCTTCCACACAGCGAAAGCGATAGATGCGCTCTTCTAGGGGAAATTGAGTCAGCAGGTCATCTAAATCATAGGTTTTGGGATGCTTGACTAAGCCTGAAACCTCTAGTTTCCAGGGTTCGGTGGGCAACGCCTGGGCCTCAGGCCAGATACGCTTACTGCCGCCAAACTCGTAGTAGTTGTTGTAGCTGCTGGCGTAGATTTGTGGAGTAAGAGCGCGCCCCGCCGCTGCAAAGGCAGGGTTGGTAGGAGTGGTGGGCAACGGCTTGCCCAAGGTTTCCTCAAGGGCAGGATCTATAGTCTTGGCGCGCATGCAAGCTCCCAACGCTGCCGTCGATAGCCCTACACTAGCCCCAATTAGGGATTTGATCACGCGGCGGCGTTTCCAGAACAACGTTTCGGGTGTCACCTGGGCTTCGGGCAGTTGCCAGTCGGGGCGGGAGTAGAAAATCGCCATCTAACATAATAGTGAGGCCAACGCAGCCCATGTTGCCACCGTCCTCCCTCTACAGAATGAGGCTCGGCTGAGAGTTCTGCGCAAGCTTAGGGAGTAGGAATGAGATGGATCCAGCTTAACCGTAAATCTACGCAAACGGCCTGTCGGCTACCCTGGCGACTGTCAGACCAAGGCGAAAAAAAGATGTCCTGGCGGGGTAAACAACCTGCGGATCAATGTAAGGCCAATCACAATTACCAAAAGTTCATACCAAAAGTTCACAGCTCTGTAAACCTTTGGTAAACGTTCCCAAATTCAAGGAAATAGAGGCTTTTAGCCCCCTCCTGTTATTTGCAATTTCCTCTAGAATCCAGAATTGAATGTTGCATAGAACGGGCCGAAGGTGAGCTTTTCACTATTTTTGTCATCAGCCTCTATACTAAACAAAGTTAATAACAGGCTCCGTAGTTATGCTATGGTGCCTTCTTATTCCCAGCATTAGGCTGATATCACGAGCACACGAACCCATCTATGCCAGAGGTTTTTGACCAACACGGGATGCTACCGAAAGATTTTATAGGTCTAATCGGTATTACAGACGTCCTCAGCCCCAGCCCTAAGGGCGGGGCTTTCCCCCAGGTCTTAACCTCAACGGTCAATCGGTGGCTTTGACGTTTCCTGAGATCGCCATGCTAGCTAACTCCTCCCGTCAGGTTAAAGGCAACACCCTGGAATTGTTGCAGCACTATCACGCGCAGCCTTCCCATGGGGTTCGCAATCAGCTGGTTCAGCTCAATATTGGCCTAGTGCGGCGAGAGGCCTATCACTGGCTGGCCCGCTCTAACGAAACTTTTGACGACTTAATGCAGGTGGGGAGCCTGGGTCTAATCCGCGCTATTGAACGGTTTGACCCGACGAGAGGATACGCCTTTAGCTCCTTTGCGGTGCCTTACATTCGCGGTGAAATTCAGCACTATCTGCGTGATAAGGGCTCGTCCATGCGCATTCCGCGCCGTTGGCAAGCTCTGGAAGTTCAGGCGAATCGGGTCATTCGCCAGCTTCAAGTCGAGTTGGGTCACATGCCGGGTGATGCAGAGATTGCCGCAGCGTTAAACATCTCGATAACCGAATGGCAGGATGTCAAGCTGGCTAGGCGTAATCGCTCGTTGCTTAGCCTGGATGCTCCTATGCAGGATGAAGATAGTTCGGCGGCGTGCCTGGGTGATTTGCTGCCCGACCCTAAATACAAAAGCTTTCAGCTTGCTCAGGAAGATCAAATTCGTTTGCAGCAGGCCCTTCACCAGTTGGAGCAACGCACCCGCGAGGTGCTGGAATTCGTCTTTTTGTATGATTTAACCCAAAAAGAAACGGCTGAGCGGATGGGGATTAGCGCGGTTACCGTATCGCGACGAGTTAAACAGGGCCTGCAACACCTACGGGCGCTGATGATTAGCAGCGATGACGAAATCGCGTAACATCGGTCTACATTTATAGAATTGAGCTATTGTTGAGGCATATCGGTAGGGCAATGAGGAGGCATCTCCATGGGAGTTGGTATTTTTCTACTTTTGTTCTTTCTTGGGGCTTTACTGGCCGTTATTGGCGGCATAATTGGCATCGTCGATGCCTTTAGTGTTAGCCCG
>CAYUBC010000234.1:0-6259 GCA_964442885.1 uncultured bacterium
GGCCGAAGGCTGCTCTCCCATTGCCCAGGCCTTTAAGGAAGGCCGCGACTTTGTTTCCCCGGTTAAGCCAAACACCATCGCTAAATCCATTGCCATTGGCAACCCCGCCGACGGCATCTACGCCCTCGACATCGCCCGCAAAACCAACGGTAATATTGAGGCCGTTACCGACGCCGAAGTGGTAGAAGGCATGAAGCTACTGGCCGAAACCGAGGGCATTTTCACCGAAACCGCTGGCGGCACCACCATCGCCGTGCTGAAGAAACTGGCCGAAGCCGGTAAAATTGACTCCGATGAATGCACCGTCGCCTACATCACCGGCAACGGCCTCAAAACCCAGGAAGCTGTGCAGGGCTACATCGGTGAACCCCTCACCATCGAGCCTAAGCTGGACAGCTTTGAACGCGCCTGGGAACGTGCCCAAACCCTCGACCGCCTGGAATGGCAACAGGTGCTGGTCTAGCCCTATCCCCGTAGGATGGGCCAAGGGTCTTGCCCTGTGCCCATCCCCTCGACCTCAACCCTCAACCCTCAACTTCTGCCGACATGACTGTAAAAGTACTCATTCCCACCCCGCTGCAAAAGTTCACCAACAACCAGGCCGCCCTGGAATGCGACGGCGGCACCATTGTAGAGCTAGTGGACGCCCTGGAAAGCCACTGCCCCGGCATCAAAGCTCGACTCTGTGACGACGCTGGCGAACTGCGCCGCTTCGTAAATTTCTACGTCAACAGCGAAGACATTCGCTTTTTGGGCGGCAAAGACACCGCCCTCAATGACGGCGACGAAGTTAGCATCGTCCCCGCCGTAGCCGGGGGTTAAGCTTGTTGTAGAAACCATTCTGCAATAGGAGCCGAACAGGCTGACAACTTAAACGCAACTGGGCCAGGAACGGATGTTTCTGGCCTTTTTTTTGCCCTACCATAGGGACATACCCTCAGGTGGGATAAGCTTAGGGATAGGGAATTCAAGTGACATAAGGAAGCCTGGCGATGAATTCTGAGCCTAAGACAACCATGATGTCTTTGTATGACATAGACTTCCAACGTTGGTTAGAGCAAACGGCAGCACAGTTGCGGGCTCAGGACTTTCATAACCTTGACTTGGAAAATTTAATTGAGGAAATTGAGAGCTTGGGCAGAAGCGATAAACGAGCGATTTCGAGCTATCTGCTGCGCCTCTGTGAGCATCTTCTCAAGCTTAAGTACTGGGAGTCTGAACGAGAGATCTGTTTCAGGGGCTGGGTCTTGGAAATTAATAATTTCCGCTCAGAAATTGAGTTAATTCTCCAAGATAGCCCTAGCCTAAAATCTTTCTTAAGCGAAACTTTTTTGCTCTCCTATCAAAAAGCCAGAAAGAATATGCTCAAGGTGATAGAGCTATCCTCTGATTCCATTGCAAAAGAACCAGATTTCACGCTGGAACAAGCTCTGGATGAAGACTGGTTCCCCTGGCAACCGGAATAGCGCCTAGTGATTTTGGGAGGCTCAAGATGACTTCTGAACCCAAGCCAAGCATGATGTCTTTGTATGACCTAGACTTTCAGCGTTGGCTGAATCAAACAGTAGCACAGCTCAAGGCCCAGGACTTTTACAACCTTGACCTGGAAAATTTAATTGAGGAGATTGAGAGCTTGGGTAGACGCGAAAAACATGCTACATCCAGCTATCTGATGCGGCTTTGCGAGCATCTCCTCAAGATCAAATATTGGGAAGCAGAACGCGATCAATGCTTTAGAGGTTGGAAGGTAGAAGTACGAAACTTTCGGCTGCAAATTCAAGAAGAGCTGGAAGCGAGTCCAAGCTTAAAATCATTTTTACGCGATGTTTTCCCCAAACAATACAATAACGGCAGAAAGCTTTTTCTAGATGCCAGCGATCTAAACGCAGAGCTAATTTCTGAACAGCCCGAATTTACCCTGGCACAAGCTCTGGATGAAGACTGGCTCCCCTGGCAACCCGAATAGCGCCTAATGATTTTGGGAGACTCGCGATGACTTCTGAACCCAAGACAACCATGATGTCTTTGTATGACCTAGACTTTCAGCGTTGGCTGGATAAAACAGTAACGCAGCTCAAGGCCCAGGACTTTTACAACCTTGACCTGGAAAATTTAATTGAGGAGATTGAGAGCTTGGGCAGGAGTGATAAACGAGCCATTTCAAGCTATCTAATGCGCCTATGCGAACACTTTCTAAAGCTTCAATATTGGGAATCCGAGCGAGAAAGTTGTTTTCGAGGCTGGAGGCTTGAAATTGCCAATTTTCGCTTACAAATTCAAGCTATCCTCAAGGACAGTCCCAGTTTGAAGAAATATCTCTGCGAGAGCTTCCTTCTGGACTATTGCAATGGCAGGAAACTGTTTCTCAAGGCCAGTGATTGGGATGCCCATTTAATTCCTGAAGAGCCTGAATTTACCCTGGAGCAAGCTCTGGATGAAGACTGGCTGCCCTGGCAACCGGAATAGAATTCAAAATTCAAAGTTCAAATCCCCATGACCCAGCAGTTTGTCTAGGGCCTCTCAACGGTTGACGGCAGTGGGTCTTCCTGCTGTTGCCTGACTAGCTCTGGCCCTCTGGAGGTGCCAATTCGCGTCGCTCCAGCTTGCACTAGTGCCACTGCCTGGGCCGCCGTGCGAATGCCGCCGGATGCCTTGATCCCCACCCGGCCCTGGGTGATGTCATAGAGCTGCTGCACCACGGCAACGGTGGCCCCACCCTGCCAACCAGTGCTGGTTTTGAGAAAAGTAACCCCAGCGTCCATACAAATTTCTGCTGCCAGGGAAATTTCGTTAGGGGTTAGCAGCGCGGTTTCTAAAATTGCTTTGACCGGTTGCCCCGTCTCTTCACAAATGGTGGCAATTTCACGGTGAATGGCCTCGTGCTGGCCCGACTTGAGCCAGCCCAGGTTAATCACCACATCCAGTTCTGTAGCGCCGTGCTCAACCGCCTCCTGGGCCTCGTAGAGCTTGGTGGCCGAGGTGGTGGCCCCGGTGGGGAACCCAATCACCGTGCAGATCTGCACCGATCGCTGGTGCAGCAACTCTGCCGCCTGCCGCACGTGGACTGGGTACACGCACACCGCTGCAAAGCCGTAGCGATCGCCATCGGCGCACCACTGGCTCACCTGCTCCGGGGTAGCTGTCGGTGTCAGCAAAGCATGGTCAATCAACGGAGCTAAATCAATCCCATCGTCCTTGGATAGCCATCCCTGCGCCATGGGGGTTAACCTCCCACCCTTAGTCAGTTGTCCTGGCCTATCTTACCTCTAGGTAGCTTCTCGGATAAACTGGGCAAGCTATGGCAAGTTTGATGTAATCAGGGCCTTTCAACCCCGTTCTACTGCCCTCCGCCATTTTGTTTTGGCTATGACTCAGCCCCTAATTTCAGCTATTATCTGCACCCACAACCGGGCCGACTATCTGGGAGCAGCAATCGACAGTCTGTTGGGGCAAGCCTACCCCGCCTACGAAATCATTGTGGTAGACAACGCCTCTACCGACGCGACAAAAGCGGTGGTAGACGCTCGTTTACCCCACTCCAGGCTTACCTACGTTTACGAGGCTACCCTTGGCCTCTCAGCGGCTCGCAATCGCGGGGCCGCTCTGGCCCAGGGCGACATTCTCGCCTATCTGGATGATGACGCGGAGGCCTCGCCGCAGTGGTTGGCGGCGCTGGCGGAGGCGTTTAGTCTGCATCCCCAGGCGGCCATTGCGGGCGGGCAGGTCAGCCTGATCTGGCCGCCGGGCGCTAGTTCACCCCGCTGGCTGTCGCCCACCCTTTCCGAGAGCCTGGGGGCCTACGATTTGGGGTCAGCCCTACGGCTAATTACTGACCCTGGCCAAACCCCCAGGGGGCTCAACTATGCCGTGAAAAAGGGGTTTCTAGACGGCGTTGGCGGGTTTGACCCCCAACTAGGCCGGGTCGGCAAAAACCTGCTGTCTAACGAGGAACTGCACCTGACTCAACAGGCGCTAGCGTCTGGGTTTGAGGTTTTGTTCGTGCCCCAGGCCCAGGTTGGCCACCATGTTGCCCCAGAGCGGCTCAATCCTGGCTGGTTTTTGCGCCGCAGTTGGTGGCAGGGCATTAGCGAATGCTATCGCGAACAGCTTAGCCATTCGCTGACTCCCCAGCGCCTTTGGGCACGGGGGGTTTGTCTACTCAGGGGCTTGGCTAAATCCCTGCGCGGTTGGCGTGATCCGGCCCTGCGATTTGAGAATCTGGTCTACGCCTACGGCCAGTTGGGCTATGTGTTCAGTGGGCTGCGCCATCTTATCGCTTGGCCTGGGGCGAAGTTTTCGCCCTAGCTATGGTGCAGCCCACGTCTGAGTCTTTCCTCTGCCTTATCCACCTAACTCACCCCTAACGGAGCCGTCATGTCTACAACACTGCCCAAAGTGCCGATTTCGGTGCTGATTCCGGCCAAAAATGAGGAGCAAAATCTGCCTGCCTGTCTGGCCAGTTTAGAGCGAGCGGCGGAGGTGTTTGTGGTGGATTCTCAGAGTAGCGATCGCAGCGTCGAGATCGCTACTGCTGCCGGGGCCAGGGTGGTTCAGTTTGAGTTCAATGGCCACTGGCCCAAAAAGAAAAACTGGGCCTTAGACCACCTGCCCTTCAGCCACGAGTGGGTGCTGATTGTGGACTGCGACGAGCGCATTACCCCAGAGCTCTGGGATGAAATTGCCCTGGCCATTCAAAGCAACGAGTACGATGGCTACTACCTGAACCGTCGCGTTTTCTTTCTCGGCACCTGGATTCGTCATGGGGGTAAATATCCTGACTGGAACCTGCGCCTGTTTCGCCACCGCCAGGGCCGCTACGAAAATCTGCAAACCTCCGATATTCCCAATACCGGCGATAACGAAGTCCATGAGCACGTGATGATCGACGGCCCGGTGGGCTACCTGAAGCAGGACATGCTCCACGAAGACTTCCGGGATTTGTACCACTGGCTGGCCCGCCACAACCGCTACTCAAATTGGGAGGCCAGGGTCTACTACAACCTGCTTACCGGCATGGGCGACGGCGGCACCATTGGTGCGAGCCTGTTTGGCGATGCGGTGCAACGCAAGCGGTTCCTGAAGAAAATTTGGGTGCGCTTGCCCTTTAAGCCCTTCCTCCGGTTTGTGTTGTTCTATTTTGTGCAACTGGGCTTTTTAGACGGACAAGCGGGCTACATCTACGCCCGACTACTCAGCCAGTATGAGTACCAAATTGGCGTGAAGCTGTTTGAGCTACGGCGGTTCGGCGGCCACCTGAATCAATCCTCCCCAGCAGCCCCGAATCCGCCCAAACCTGTTTCTCCCCCGGTTATTTCTACCCCCGCCAATTAAGCCTCGCCCTCCTCTCTTCTCACCCCCCTTGCCCCCTACTCTCCCTCATGGATAATCATCCCTGGGTTAATCTCAACGCCTACGATCAATCCTGGTACAACCCCGGGCGCTCTAAGGTCGTAATTCTGCTCTGGTGGTTTTTGCAGGCCATCCTCTTTCCACTGACGCCCCATGCCTTCCATGCGCCCCGCTGCTGGCTGCTGCGCCGCTTTGGGGCCAACATTGGCCAGGGCGTGGTGATTCGCCCCACGGCCCGGTTTACCTACCCCTGGCACGTCACCATTGGCGACCATAGCTGGATTGGCGATGACGTAGTGTTCTACAGCCTGGCCCCCATCACCGTTGGCCAGCACTGCGTGGTTTCACAAAAAAGCTACCTCTGCACCGGCAGCCACGACATCTACGATCCCCGCTTCAAGCTTATGGTTGCCCCCATCGTCATTGAAAACGGGGCCTGGGTCGCTACAGACTGCTTCGTGGCTCCTGGCGTTACCGTTGGTGCCAATACCGTGGTTGGAGCCCGCAGTAGCGTTTTCAAGTCCTTGCCTGCGGGTCAGGTTTGCTACGGCAACCCCTGCCGAGTTGTCAGCCCCCGCGAAATGAAGGAGGGCAGTTGTTAGCCGTTTGCCCTTGCCGCTGCTGCAAAAACTCAGCAAAGTCCTTCACCTCCGCCAGTAGAGATGCAGGCATGACATCCAGCAGGCGAAATAGGTCACTCTTCACTGAACTGGGGCGATGCAGCAGAGAGATTTGGGCCGCTTTCACCACCTCCACCCCCAGCGTTTCTCGAAATGCGGTGGGGTGATCAGAGGTAGACCCCACCAGCCCGGTTTCCTCCTCCAAGCTCACCCAGTCGCCAAATAGTTCTACTAAGAACGCCTCACCCGGTTCCAGCACCTCCACAATGGTGCCAGTCGCCCCTACCGGA
>CAYUBC010000235.1:0-6029 GCA_964442885.1 uncultured bacterium
CCTGGGCGACCCTCACTGGCCTGCAAGCCTGGCTAGGCACCGAGGGGTTTGGGGTGCTGCTGCTTCAGCTTTTGGTATCAGGAGCCGTCGGTCTGCTGGGGTTTGCCCTGGTGGCCCTGGCCCTGCCCATCCCCGAAGTGCGGCAACTGGGCGATCGCCTGATGCAGCGCCTGCGGCGGCGGTGATGCTCAAGGGGGCATGATTATCCAACAGCCCTGGTTGAACGCCATCAGAAGGCACGTCCTTACTGGATACTGACTCCTGGCTCCTGGCTCCTGGCTCCTGCCTCCTGCCTCCCTTCCCAGCCAGACTTCCACCCTCTAAGTCGATACTCCGGCCAGAGCTATCCTGCTAGAGTAGAACCGTCACGACAGAACCGTCACGACATTTCCCGGCCCGCTACCCCCCGACTGAGGACGCCCCCGTGATTGAGCTCTACTACTGGACAACTCCCAACGGCCATAAAATCACCATCTTTCTGGAAGAGGCCGAACTACCCTACACCATCCAGCCCATCAACATTGGTAAGGGCGATCAGTTCGCCCCAGATTTCCTCAAAATTTCTCCCAACAACCGCATTCCGGCCATCATCGACCACGCCCCTGCCGACGGTGGCGAATCCCTCAGCGTGTTTGAGTCGGGGGCGATTTTGCAATATCTGGCGGAAAAGACCGGCTTGTTCCTCCCGGCGGGGCTGCGAGAACGCACCAACGTGATGCAATGGCTGTTTTGGCAAATGGGCGGTCTGGGGCCAATGCTGGGGCAAAATCACCACTTCTCCAGCTATGCGCCGGAGAAAATTCCCTACGCCATCAACCGCTACGTCAAAGAAACCGAGCGCCTCTACGGTGTGCTGAATACTCAACTGCAACACCACGACTACATCGCTGGCGACTACTCCATTGCTGACATGGCCGCTTACCCGTGGATTGTGCCCCACCAACAGCAGCAGCAAAATTTGGAGGACTTTCCCCATGTCAAGCGCTGGTTTGAGGCGATCCAGGCTCGCCCTGCCGTGCAGCGCGCCTACGCGGTGGCCAAAACCATCAGCACCAGCCCAACCATGACCGACGAAGCCAAAGCCATTCTCTTTGGCCAGGGCCGTCGGTAGGTATCGACCCTTTTTGAAGACACGCCCTGTGACGGCTGATCCGCGCCTCACCCCAGTTACTCAGTATTTTGCCACCCGTGGCTGGCAGCCCTTGCCCTTTCAGGCCGAAACCTGGGCGGCTTACCTGGCGGGCCGTAGCGGGCTGATTCAGGTGCCAACCGGCTCAGGTAAAACCTACGCCGCAGTCATGGGGCCGCTGGCTGAATTAATCTCTACCCCTGCGGAAGGGCTGCATGGGCTCTACATCACCCCGCTGCGGGCCTTGTCGCGGGACATTGAGCAGGCCATTAAAGCCCCCATTGACGCGATGGGCTGGGGCCTTACCGTGGAGTCGCGCACGGGGGATACCAGCAGCTCCCAAAAGGCCCGACAAATCAAGCAGATGCCCCATATTTTGATCACCACGCCAGAGTCTCTGGCGGTGATGTTGTCCTACCCAGACAGCGCCAAGCGGTTCAGTACGCTGCAAGCGGTGATTCTAGACGAATGGCACGAGCTGATGAGTTCTAAGCGCGGCACCCAGGTGGAGCTGTGTCTGGCGTTTTTGCGCTCTCTGCGGCCCCATCTGCGCACCTGGGCCATTTCTGCGACCCTGGGAAATTTGGACGAGGCGGCCCAAACCGCCGTAGGGCTGGGCACGCAGCCGATGATTATCCGCTCCAACCTGAAGCGCGACACGGTGATTCACAGCATTCGGCCTAAGTCGGTGGATACCTTCCCCTGGGCGGGGCACCTGGGCCTGCGCATGTTTGAAACCCTGGTAGAGGCGCTGGATATGGAGAAATCCACCCTGATTTTTACCAACACCCGCAACCAGGCGGAGCGGTGGTTCCAGGCCCTGAGCTTTGCCCTGCCAGACCAGGCCGACCAACTCGCTCTGCACCACGCTTCTATTGACGTGCAGGAGCGGGAGGCGATTGAGGCGGGGGTTAAGTCTGGAGCGATCAAGTGGGTGGTATGCACCTCATCGCTGGATTTAGGGGTGGATTTTCAGCCGGTGGAGCGGGTGGTGCAGATCGGCAGCGCCAAGAACCTGGCCCGGCTATTGCAGCGGGCGGGGCGATCGGCCCACATCCCGGAGGGCACCTCTGAGGTCTTCTTCCTGCCGACCAATGCCCTGGAATTACTGGAGATTTCCGCCTTTCGTCGAGGCTTGGCGCAAGGTGATATGGAAACCCGCCACCCCCAACACCAGCCCTACGATGTGCTGGTGCAGCATCTCGTTACCCTGGCCTGCGGCGATGGGTTTGAGCCTGAGGCCACCCTGGCCAGCCTGCGGCAAACCGTCGCCTATGCCGACCTCACAGAGCAGGACTATCAGTGGGTGCTGAATTTTATCGAGCAGGGGGGCCAGTGTTTGCAAGCCTATCCGCGCTACAAAAAAGTGGTGTGGGACAAAGGCCGCTATCGCATTGGCGATAGTAAACTGGCCCGCCTGCACCGCATGGGCATCGGCACCATTACCTCCAACACGCCGGTAAAGATTGTTTACACCAACCGCCGCGAGATTGGCACCGTGGAAGAGTCCTTTGTCTCGCGGCTCAAGAAGGGCGATGTGTTCTTTTTTGCCGGACGGCAGTTGGAGTATTTTCAAATTAAGGACATGGTGCTCTACGTTAAAGGCACCACCCGCAAGTCCACCGTAACGCCCACCTGGGGCGGCGGCCAGTTGGCCATTTCCGACACCCTCAGCCACCACCTACGCCAGGAAATAGAAGCCGCGCGGCGTCTAGTGGGTAACCCTGAGTCCCCCAGCGCCACCGCCACCTGGAACGACGAACTCCAGAGCATTGCCCCCATTCTGGCTGCCCAGCAGCGTTTGTCTACCCTGCCCAGGGCCGATGAGCTTTTAGTCGAGCACTGCAAAACCCGCGAAGGTCAGCATCTCTACGTGTTTCCCTTTGAGGGGCGGTTTGTGCATGAAGGGCTGGGGTTTCTATGGGGCTACCGCTTTGCCAAGCAAAAGACGGCGACGTTTACCATTTCCGTAAACGACTATGGCTTTGAAATTCTTGGCCCCAAGGGCTATCCCTATCAAGACCTGTTCTCCAGCGACTTTTTTAGTCTGGAGGATTTAGAGCCGGATATCCGTGCCAGCCTCAACATTTCAGAACTCACCCAGCGCCAGTTTCGCGGCGTGGCTCAGGTGGCCGGGCTGGTGTTTAAGGGCTACCCTGGCTCCCGCAAAACCTCTAGCCAGCTCCAGGTCAGCACGTCACTGCTCTACGATGTGTTCACCAAGTACGAGCCCGATAACCTACTGCTGAAGCAGGCCGAGCGAGAAGTGCTGCAAGACCAGTTAGAAACCCACCGCCTGGCCAAAACCCTCAGCCGCCTGGATCAGCGTTCTGTGCTGTGGAAAGAAACCAAACGCCCCTCGCCCCTGGCCTTTCCGCTGTTAGTGGAACGGCTTAATTCACGGATGTCCAACGAAACGCTGATGGAGCGCATTCAGCGAATGAAAGACCAGTGGGAAAAGCGGTGAGATGACAGCACTGTATAAAGGTTAGAGTGAACTCACAATGCTCTTCGCCAGAAAAGCCATGAACGTCCTCACCCTCAATTTGGATAGTGTGCACCCCACGGATGAGCAGTTCTGGCAACTTTGTCAGCACAACCGAGAGTGGCAATTTGAACTGACGGCGACTGGAGAATTAATGGTTATGGCCCCCGTTGGTGGAGAGAGTGGCAATCAGGAAGCGGGGCTGATTACAGATGTAGAAATCTGGAATCGTCAAACCGGCTTAGGGTACGTCTTTAGTTCTTCCACAATTTTCAAACTGCCCAATGGTGCGAATCGTTCTCCAGATGTAGCCTGGATCCAAAAAGATCGTTGGGAGGCGTTGACTCCAGAGCAGCGGCGCAAATTTCCTCCAATTGCGCCTGACTTTGTGATAAAACTCCGCCCTGAAACGGACTCGCTGGAACCGCTACAACGCAAGCTGCAAGACTATATCGATAGTGGGGTGCAACTGGGTTAGTTAGTCAATCCCAAAGATCAACAGGTGGAGATTTATCGACCACATCAGCCTGTAGAGGTTCGCTCGCTACCCACAGAGCTATCTGGAGATCCGCTGCTGCCGGGGTTTCGGCTAGCCCTGGCGGTTTGACCAAAATTCCCAACTTAAAAAGCACTGGAAGTAATCTCCCCAGTGCTTTTTTATAAGCCTATGGTGCTTTATTGGGAGATAACTAAAGTATAGTCGCCAAATTGTTCGGCCTCATAGGTATTGACAGCTAGGGTGTATACACCGCTAACTGGTAACGTCAGAGCGAGACGTGCATTAGTATTACCTGCACCATCATCATCTTCTAGAGAGGTTCCATCCGGTAACTCAAGAATTAGGTATGGATCTACTCCACTGGTGCTAGCCAGAGTAATTTGGACAGATTGACCGGCTTCACCAACAAACTGGTACCCAGTTGCGAAGGAACCATGGTTCTTACAAGTCAATGATGAGGCTAAAGTTACAGTTTCAATAGATATAGCGGTTCCTGTTCGGATCTGGAACATATTGACCGGGTGGGAGTGGTTATTTTTCCTGCCTTGTCCGGCGTTCATCGCTAGAGTGTCTAGTCCTTGGTTCTAAACAGGGCACCGGGCCTGGTCACCTGCTAAAATCTGACCGCTTAAGCCAACTACCACTGAGGACTACACCTGTGAAAATTCAAGGGACATGGCATCGCTCCCTACGCGAAACGGATGATGGCGCGATCGCCATCATCGACCAGCGCTGGCTGCCCCACGAGCTACGCTGGGTGACGCTCGCCACCGCTGACCAGGCGGCCCAGGCCATTGCCGACATGTGGACGCGGGGAGCGCCGCTGCTTGGGGTGGTGGGGGCTTATGGGCTGTACTTTGCCTTGCGGCAAGACCCCAGCGATAGCGCCCTGGCCGCCGCCTACGATGCCCTTCTGGCCACCCGACCCACGGCGGTGAATCTGCGCTGGGCCTTGGATGAGGTGCGCCAGGGAGTCATGGCGCTGCCAGAGCCAGAACGGGCCGAGCGCGCCCTGGCCATTGTCCGGGCCATGGGTGAAGACGACGTAGAGACTAACCAGGCGATTGGTCGCCACGGGCTGGGGGTAATCAAAGACCTGGCTGTTGCTAAGGCTGGCGATCAGCCGGTTAACATTCTCACCCACTGCAACGCGGGCTGGCTGGCCACGGTGGACTGGGGCACCGCCCTGGCCCCCATCTACATGGCTCACGATGCGGGCATTCCCGTCCATGTCTATGTGGATGAAACCCGCCCCCGCAACCAGGGAGCCAGCCTCACCGCCTGGGAACTGGCCAACCACGGCGTGCCCTTCACCCTGGTGGTAGACAACGCCGGGGGCCACCTGATGCAGCACGGCCTGGTGGATATGTGCATTGTCGGCACCGATCGGGTCACTGCCAGCGGCGATGTGTGCAACAAAATTGGCACCTACCTTAAAGCCCTGGCCGCCCACGACAATGGCGTCCCCTTCTACGTCGCCCTCCCCTACACCACCATCGACTGGACAATTCACGACGGTGTCAGCGAAATTCCCATCGAGCAGCGCAGCGATGCAGAAGTCACCCATCTGTGGGGCAAAACCCCGACGGGAGAGGTCATTCCCGTTCAAATTACCCTGGATGGGGTGGCCACTGGCAACTATGGGTTTGATGTCACCCCCGGTCGGCTGGTCACCGGCTTAATTACCGAACGCGGCATTGTTCCTGCTACGGCGGCGGGGCTGGCGGCTTTGTACCAGTAGACAGCGTAGTGGGGGTTGAAACAGGGAGGAGGGAGGAGGGAGGAGGGAGGAGGAGCGGGTATCCGAAAGCCTGACGCCCGGAACCTGATAGCCAGAACCCGACTACTTCCGCCGCTGCAAGGGATTCATTAACTCGTTCAGCCCCTCGCCCACCAGCGACAGGCCCGTTACCATC
>CAYUBC010000235.1:6039-6258 GCA_964442885.1 uncultured bacterium
TCCAGCGCCTGGCGAATATCCGCCCCCCATTCGGGCACCTGTTCGGGCAGGCCCAGGCCCAAAAAGCCCAGCCCCCCCAACACCAAAATGGCATCCGCCGCGTTGAGGGTAAACAGCACCGGCACACTCTGAATTACGTTGAGCAGCAGATAGCGGGTCAGCACCGCCCAGGTAGAGGCCCCCATTGCCTGGGCGGCTTCCACATACAACTCGGTCTTA
>CAYUBC010000236.1:0-6230 GCA_964442885.1 uncultured bacterium
GAGGCCGCGCCACACACCACCCCCCAAATCAAAGGAATCCAGGTAATCGGCTTCATCAACTGGAGGCGAATTTTCCAGATAGAGGTTTCCCCGGCCCTGGCCCCCTTCATGCCGAGCAACTGCCGGGCCGCACTGCCAGAGGTCTCTGTTACGCGGTCTTCTGTCGCTGGAGCCTCTGTCGCCGAGGACCCTGTCGCCGAGGACCCTGTCGCCGAGGACGCTGTCGCCGAGGCCAGCGCCTCACTAGGGTCAGGATTAGCCTCGTCTGTAGGCAGAGAAGACGATTGTTCAACCATGAAGCGACCTGATCTACTACAACTACAATCAAAACCTTCGTCTATTATTACGCTGATATCACGCTCAACCTGGCCAAGGGTGGGGCCATTTTCTCTAGTTGAAGGAAATCACCAAATACTGGTCTTGAAACTTGGCCCCAGCTACAGCGCGGCCCTGAAGCTCTGGGGGCAGCAACAGGTTGCGACGCTGGTCGCCAGCTTCCACAGTCACCTCTGGGCCGTACTGGGTCAGCTTAACCTGGCTTTTGTCAAAGCTGGGCAGAAATAGCATAACGGTCTTGCTGGCGGCGTCGATCATGGTAGCGCGAGTGGCGTTGGCGGCGATGACGTGAGGGTCAGGTAGCGCGGCCATCAACCCAGCCCAGCCCTGCTCCTGAAAACTGGGCAGGTTGAAGTGAGGCAGCGGGGCAAAGGCGCGTTCCTGGTCTGTGCCCAGATGACCGTTGTCAATGAAGACGCCGCCCACCGTTAGCCCAATTTGTTGGGCACTGCCCCACAGGTAGCGGGTTGTGGCAATGACCTCAGCGGCTGGCGTGGTAACCAAGAAGGCTAACACCCGGTGCGGGTCGCTCACGGCATCACGGCCCTGCTCCAGCAGAGAGCGCATCTCGCCAGTGGGCCGGTCGAACATATCCCCGCCGCCCCAGTCGCTAGCCAGCACCGCCGCCGCAATGGGCTGAATAAAGGGAGATAGCACCCGCCCCAAGTCTGACTGCTGAAATACGCCCCGAAAGCGCCGAACATACCAGTCTAAAATCTCTGGCAGGCCAAACATCCGCAGCGTTTCCATGGGGCTGTTGCCGTCGTAGACAATCACATCGTAGCGACCGCTAGCATCGTACTCCCGCAGGGCATTGAGGGCCAGGGCACTATCCATACCCGGCAACACCCCCAGCTCCTGGCCGTAGATCGCGGTCAGAAAGGGGGTGCGAATATACTGCGATTCCAATTCCTTCAGGGTTTGCCAGCTCTTTTCTAGCAGCGTGGCACTGTGGAGCTGTACAGCCCAGAGGCCATCGCTCAGGGCTGCAGGCTCGGCGGATAAGGGATGCTCCAGCAACACCGCAGGCCCTGGAGTGACATCTTGAATAACCAGCAAGACCTGCTGCCCAGACGCGGCTAGCTGCTTGGCCGTGGCGATCGCCAGGGTAGTGCTGCCGCAACCGCCCTGGCCAAGAAAGGTCAGAATTTGTGCCATGACTACCTAGGGAGTTGAGACTACCAAGATTGAAACCTCTAGCCTCCAGACGCTAAGCTGGCGTCAGCTCATCTTCAAAAAACCAGGTGGCGTACTTATTCTCAAACTCCACGACCACGCCCACACCGCTGCCGTCCACCATCTTAAATTCACTGATGATGCCGCTTTTGCCCAAGCAATCGACAACGTCCTTAGACACCCGATCGCGGAGACGAGTCACTTTGACTTTTTGGCCAATCTCTAAACCCATAGCAAACCAAGGGCTCCAACTGCAAATCTAACGATAAAACCAAATCACAGTGTATCAGCGTCTTGTCCATTAATGATCTATCGTGAGGCGGTAAATCTACCGTGACGATAATTTCTGAGCCAGGCGCTAGGCTAGGGTGACACCCTTAGCCCTAGGCTTAAAAAATCCCTATCGTTAACGTTAAAAACAACAATGCTGGCAAAACGAATTCTCCCCTGTTTGGATGTCAAGGCTGGTCGGGTGGTTAAGGGCGTTAACTTTGTTGACCTCCGCGATGCGGGCGACCCAGTGGAACTGGCCCAGGCCTATAACCAGGCCGGGGCAGACGAGCTAGTGTTTCTCGACATTACGGCCACCCACGAAGACCGCGACATTATTTATGACGTGGTCTATCAAACCGCCGAACAGGTGTTTATTCCCTTAACCGTGGGGGGAGGCATCCAATCCTTAGAGGCCATTAAGAAATTGTTACGGGCCGGGGCCGACAAGGTCAGCATTAACTCGGCAGCGGTGAAACGGCCTGACTTGGTGCAGGAGGCCAGCGATCGCTTCGGCTCCCAGTGCATTGTCGTGGCCATTGATGCCCGGCGTCGGCCCGACCCTGCCAACCCCGGCTGGGATGTGTACGTGCGCGGCGGGCGAGATAACACCGGCCTTGATGCCATTGCCTGGGCAGAAACTATGGTGGCCCGGGGCGCGGGTGAACTGCTGGTAACCAGCATGGACGCCGACGGCACTCAGGCGGGTTACGACTTGGAGCTCACCCGCACCATTGCTGAACGAGTGCCCGTACCGGTCATTGCTTCCGGCGGGGCGGGCAATTGTCACCACATCTACGAAGCGCTAACTACGGGCCAGGCTGAGGCGGCCCTGCTGGCGTCCCTATTGCACTACGGCCAGCTTACCGTAGCCGAGGTGAAAGAGTACCTGCGTGGTCAGCAGGTCACCGTGCGGCTGACCCATTGATGCGTGCTGATACTTGCTCTCGTTAAATTCAAATCCGAATTCTTTCTGTGGAAGCTGGGCGGGTTAGATTAAAGCCTGTTACAATGCGTAACATAGGATCACGCTGAGTGTTACGTCCTTTAAAAACCCACTGTTAAATTCCATGCTTTTTCTCATCCTGGCTATTGTTATTGCGCTGGTAGCGTGGTCGCTTCGTTTAATGGAGCAGGCCGTCAAAGGTCAGGAATTTTCTCTGATGTTGGCGGGTTTTCTGGTAGCGTCTTCGGCGGCAGCGTTGATGGCGGTTTATTTTTTGATGGGCAACTATATGATGTACATCAAGCAAGATGCCCAGACATCCCCCCGGCTTGATTACGTCAGCACCGCGCTTTTGGATGCCGATGGTCTAACACCAAGCTGGTTAGTAGAGGCTGACTAATACCCCTGGTGCCATCCTGGCTTACTGCAACACTCGCCAGGTGGCTGGGCCAACAATGCCATCCACAGTCAGATTATTGGTTCGCTGAATCTCCCGAACAGCTGCTTCTGTTTGACTACCGAAGATACCATCCACCGGGCCACTGTAAACTTTTTTATCCCTCAATTTTTGCTGGAGTTGCCTGACCGCGTCCCCCTCCATGCCAGGGCGCAAAACGGGCAAGCTAGTAGCGCTGCTGCCAGAGCCACTGCTTGAACTGCTAGCTGGGCGATTAGCTGGCTCACTGGCCGGTTGGGTCGGCTGTTCAGCAGGCAGGCTGGCTGGCACCTGGCTAGGCTGTCCGGGGTTAGACGCTGTGGTCGTAGTATTTCCCTGGCCAGGCGGGTTAGCCTCGGCCAAAGGAGCAGGAAAGAGCTGGCTCCAGGTCGCTGGGCCAACAATGCCATCGGCGGTAATCGCCGCCGCCTGCTGAAATCGCTGCACGGCCTGTTGGGTGTCTTCCTGATACACCCCTGAAACTGGGCCAGGGTAATAGCCCAGCAGAATGAGCATAGACTGTAGTTCCTTGACCGACTCTCCCTGGCTGCCGAGCCGTAGGATAGGGCGGGTAATGCGTCCGCCATTAACGGTGGGGGCAGCGTTGGGTTGAGCCGGGGGGGATGTCGCTGGCTGTGGTTGCTGACCAAGGGCGGCTGTCCCAAAACCCAGGCTAGCCAGCACCGCTAGGGGCCACACGATAGGCGTAACCCGCTTGAACCAGGGTTGTAAAACAACTCGTAAACCAGAGACAGGGGACATAGAACTAGCTCCAGGGCAGCAACAGCTCGAATAAAACGACTGTAGTGACTCGCTTAATCGAAGAAATTATAGACCTATACTTCAAAGTTGAGGGCGGGTAACGCGGCCTGGGGTTGAAGATGACCATGAACTACTTTCACAGACACGGACTTTCGCCAACTGGCTTTAGCGCTATTTTGAGTAGTCCGGCCATCGCAGATTGGTGGTGGATTGACCGCACCCTGGCCCTGGGCCAGACCCAGGCCGCCAGGGGGCCAGCTTCCCCCTCGCCATTACCCCATGCTACCCAGGCCAGGGTGCTGTGGCCGCCCTTGTATTTGGCCGTGGCCCAGGCCAGCGGCAGGGGCGAGTCGGTTGTCGGTGCGGCCTGGGCTCAGCGGTTGCAGGCGCTAGCTCAAGATAGCCCGGCGGCCTTGCTGTTGGTGGCTACCCCAGCCTTGCTGTTACAGGTGAATCGCTACGGCCATCGGCAGCGGGACATTCAACACTGGGCCGGTGATCTGGGGCTAAGTTCAGTCCAAATCACCGCCCTGGGAGATTACTTTCTGTGCCTCTGTGAAGCGCTAACCGGGCCGGGTAGACGACTCCCGGACAGCGCTAGCTTAACCGACTGGCCAGAGCCCTTAGTCCAGCCACAAAGCTCACTAGAGCCCCTACTGGCGCTGGTGCAATCGGTGCAGGGTCAGTTTTGGCTGGCTCTAGAGCTGGCTCTGGCCCTGGGCTATGCTGGGGAGACCATTAGCCTGGTAGGTCTGTTAGCCAGCCTGGTGGTGGGGCCACCAGGGCTGCCCGGGGCAATGCGCCATGGCCAGGTCAGCCCTTCTGCCCAGGTAGCCGAGCGCTGGCATAGCGGCAATGCCGAGCGCCTTGATGATTTGGCTAAAGCGCTATACCGCCGCTGGGCTGGAGTTGGCGATGCCGCTGTGACCATCCCAGGGACAGCCTATAATAGCTAGAGACCGATGCTAGTAATCTATTGTCCGTCGGTAGCATTTACCCCAGCAGGCTCAACCCGTCTCTATATCCCGTTTTGGCCGATGGCCTCCTAACCTGCTTAGCCTATGAAAGGGATTAAGGAATTTATCACAACTGTTGAGGGTTGGCTATTAGCAACACCGGGGCCAAGGGCTGAGCGCTTTAGTATCCTGAGATCCAGGTCTAATGTGCGCCTGGGTAAGTATGATAGTGCGCCCCTGGAGGGAAGTCAGGGGACTGGCTCGACCATCGGGCCAGCCAAGGAAAAATGCTACCCTGGCCCCTGCCGAGCCACCAAGCGGCGGCGGGGCATTCATCATCCTCGCCTGGGGTTTACGCTGACGGTGCTAACCCTAACAGCGGTATTGGGGCAGCGTTTCTATAATCAGCCGAGTTTGCAGGTGGGCAGTGTTGCCCCAGAAACCATCTACGCCCCAAACACGGCGGCGGTAGAGGATAAGGAAACCACCGAGCAGCAGCGCCGCGATGCCCGTAATGGAGCGCTGCGGATGCTCACAATTGACCCAGCCATAAATGAAACGGTGCTGCGATCGCTCAGCAACCTGACCGCCCAAGTCACCTCCATCAAACGCCAGGCTGGCCCCTTGCCCTATGTCCCTACTGGTGACCTGTCCACCTCGGTGCAAACCTACCTGCGGCGGTCAGACGATGCCGCCTGGCTAAAGCTGCGTAGCCTGGTAGCACCGATGGCCGATAGCGAAGTTGACCCCACCAATGCACGGAGCGACTTGAACCTGGAGTCTTTGATGCAGGGCCAGGCGCTGCTGCCTGAGCAACAAAAAGCTCTAGGGGAGCTGTGGGCCTATCATCAACGCTCCTCTACCGAGCAATTTACCGATTTACTCGCCGCTGTTGACAAGGCTCGACAAAGCTATCAACAGGCCCAGGCCAACCTTAGCCTGTGGGCTAGCAACGTGGAATTGACGGGCGACTATCTGGGGCTGCTTGAGTTAAGTCCCCAGGTGTGGACACAGGCGCAATTGCAAATTCGCCTGGTGGCTGAGCGAATGCTGGCCCAGGGCATTCCAGCGGGACTAGCCCCAGAGATCCTGCAAAACGCTATTCAGATACAAATTAAGGGTGCGGTGCCCCATAGTGTCGATGGGCTAGCCTCGGATCTCCTGAAAACCGCGTTGCAGCCTAACCTGGTGGAAGATCCTGAACGCACCCGTGTGCAGGCTGAAATGGCGGCGGAGGCGGTGGAGCCAGTGGTGGTAGAGGTACAGCAGGGAGAGGTGGTGGTAGCGGGTGGGGATACCATCACCCAGAGTGACTTTGTGCTGCTGGATTATTTCAACCTCAGCCAGC
>CAYUBC010000237.1:0-6230 GCA_964442885.1 uncultured bacterium
CGGGCGGCGGGCCCAACTCACTGAGGCCGGGCATTTGCTGCTGAGCTATGGCGATCGCATCCTCAGCCTGTGTCAAGAAACCTGCCGCGCCATTGAGGATTTGCAAAATTTGCAGGGGGGCACGCTGATTATTGGCGCTAGCCAAACCACAGGCACCTATCTGCTGCCTCGCATGATTGGCCTCTTTCGCCAAAAGTATGCCGATGTAGCGGTGCAACTGCATGTACACTCTACCCGGCGCACCTCCTGGAGCGTGGCCAATGGACAGGTGGATCTGGCCATTATTGGGGGCGAAGTTCCTCCTGAATTACAAGACTCTTTAGAGAGAGTGCCCTACGCTGAAGACGAACTTGCACTAATCATGCCGATGTATCACCCCCTGGCCAGCCAGGAGATGATTCAGCGCGACGATCTCTACAAGCTTCACTTCATTGCGCTGGACTCGCAATCGACAATTCGCAAGGTCATTGACCAGGTCTTGACCCGCTGCGGCATCGAAACCCGTCGGTTAAAAATCGAGATGGAACTCAACTCCATTGAGGCAATTAAAACCGCCGTGCAGTCTGGGCTGGGAGTGGCCTTTGTCTCTAACTCGGCGATTGAAAAGGAATTGCAGATGGGCGTGCTGCACCGGGCCAAAATTGAGTCGGTGGTGGTTAACCGCATGCTATCGGTCATCTTCAACCCTAACCGATATCGGTCTAAGGCGGCGGCGGCGTTTACAGAAGAAATTCTGCCCCAGTTCACCACACTACCCCTCGACTTTAAGTCGATTGGCAGTGAGAAAAACGGCACTAGGCCGCCAGCCCCACCGCTTGCCGATCCCTACATTAGTCCGTCGTCGTCATCATCCTGAGTCTGCGCTCAGGGCCGGCCAGGTTCATCCCAGCCGCCGCACCACGCCTTCGCTCCACTAGGTTTTGCGGCCACGCTCAGACTGCCGAGGGACGTCGCGGTGGCCGGTTATCGCCTGCTCAGGCTTGCTGGGCGTTAGTTTGCTGAGCCACAGTGTGATTGGCTGGAATGGCAATCAACCCATCGCGATAGATGTGGATGAGCTTACGCTGTCGTAGCTTACCCATCAGTCGGGTAACGGTCACCCGCGTTGAGCCAATGGCACTGCCAATTTGCGCGTGGGTGAGCGTCCAGGGCAGGTAATAGCCAGATTCACAGGGCTCGCCAAATTCTTCAATCAGTAGGGTAATAAAGCCCAGCAATCGATCAATCGTGCGCCGTTGGCCCAGGGTGCTGAGCCAGAGCAGCTTGCGCTGGTGCTGATAGCGAAAGGCATCGAGCACTTCCCGCCGGAAGTGGGGCCAGTTGTCTAGATCACTCCAGTACAGCCAGATAACGGTGGTGTTATCGACATGGGCAAACGCCTGCAGGCTAAAGGGAGACTGAGCCACAATTTCAAAGGGCTGCCCGGATCCTACAAAGCCTAAAAATGCCTCTTCACTACCGGGTAGTGTGAGAGGGCTGAGGGGTTCATCCTCAAGGTAAGACTCAGTAGGCTCAGGCGGGGAGGCGTCGTTAGCCTCGTTAGCCAGTTGGCTAGCGCCAACCAGGCGCACAGAACCGCGTTCAACCAGATACAGCAGACCCGAACGAGTGGGAATACGCTCGTCTTTGTTGAAGGTTCTAGACCGATAATGCTCTTGAGCCCAATCGGTAATGCGCTGCCAGGTCAAAAAGGGGCGAGCGTTGTCAGCGTGGGTGGATGAAAGCATAGGTTAACGGTACAGGTCGTGACTGCAAAAAACGGCAAGTGCTAGGCCAAAAACCCTGCAGCATAGCCGTCAGGGGGCGGTGACAACAGCATATCGCCTGTATCAGGAACCCGATATCTTACTCGATCCTTTTTCCACTATAAAAGTTGGAAATCCGGATGACTAAAACGGAGTTGGGGCGAAGCCAGGCTCCGGGGTTACCAGTACCTTAAAACAACACCCATTGTATGAGATTTAAGTGAAGATAGTGTAAACCATACCACCTTAATTCAGGGTTCTTTCTCGCAGAAGGGCGAAACGACTGAGACTCGGCCACCGCAACGGCAAGGGACTCAAAGTAGCCGGATTGAGTTAGCCAGATCGAGGTAGCCGGGAGGCATGGCTCAAAAGTCGTGGGCCAGGATGGCCTGGCCGCGCTGGTAGAGACGTTGAGCATAGTCAGTCCACGCGCCCTGGCCCCAGTAGCGAAAGCAACTGGTTTGCAGCAGCAGATTATGGAGCAGGGCGTTGCGATAGCGGTATTGCCGCTCCAGGGGCTCTGTACCCAGGTCAGCGGCGGGGCGGCTGATGGCTTGATGAAACTGAGCGCTAAGCCGCTCCATGGGCCCCATGACATTGTCATAGCCCTGCACCCAGCTGCGATCGCTGGTCCAGGAACCGCCCTCCATAGGAAACCCGCCATCGCCGGCCTGGAGGGCGGCAATGGCCTTGGCTACCGCCGCTGGCCCGGTGCGGTTGCCCATTTGCTGCCAAAGGCGCTGCTGCCCTACCGCCTGACAGGCCGGGAATGACTCTGGCCCACAGCCTGCCGCCGCCAGCAGTTCTAGATACTCCGTGCCGTTGAAGCCAACTACCCCAGTGCGACCGTCTCGCATTTCGTGCCAGGAGCGCATAAACGCGCTGGGGAACTCGTTCATCATCACGCCGCCGTTTTCGCCGTCGCTAATTTGGGTCACCAGGGGCGGAACGGTTACGGAACCCAGGGTCATCGGCTGTAGGGTTTTGGCTTCCCAGTAGGGCTGCATTTGCCCCACCAACTTGGTGTCAGACCCCTGGGTTTTTACCAGGGCAACAATGTCTTCCACGTCACCGTAGGAGTTGCGAGCCACCAGCCGATGGGGCCAATGAGGTTGGCTCAACCCCTGGCCTGCCAGGGTTTCCACCGTATGCTCTTGCACTAGCAGCCAGCGGTAGCCGCAGTCCTTAAGGGTTTTAACAAAGGCGTAGAGGACGTCAGGGTGGTTGGGCAGATGCATTTCTGGCGGTGAGAAGCCCCGCACCCGGCCCAGCGCCTCTAGCCCAAAGATGGCCGCGAAATGGTGCTGCCAGGCGCGAATATGCAGCTTCAGGTCAGGAACCGGCGTGGAGGGCACCACGGCATGCCCCCAGCAGGTGCCTAACCATTCCACATAGGGCTGGTAGGCTGGGTCGCAGGCGAGGCGGCGCAGCTTGTCTAAAATATCGTGCCGCCCCATTTGCTGAAGCCCCCACAGCAGCGTGCCCGAATAGTCGAGCATGACCCTGGGATTACAGCCCTGCTGAACCAGTTCTGGGATAAAGTCGCCCATGCGGGCATAGCAGTAGGCAAAGGTACCGGCATTGTGATTATCACCCTCGAAGGGGTGCTCAAACATGTATTGCAGGTGATTAATTAGCGCGCCGTTGGGCCCCGCCGGGATGGTGGGCTGGTGCATGTGCAGGGCAATGGCAAACCCTGCTGAAATCTGAGCCAGCGATAGGTTGGTGCGGGGCAGAAAAACAGCGTCCTGGGCGGCTAAAGTCGCTTCAATTTCTGCATCCCAGCCTGAAAGCGTTGGCAGCCCATCGGCAAGGGCTGGAATTGAGAAGGAAGACAGCGTGGCGCTGGTCATAGGCAGGTCTCCAGGTCGGGACGTGAGGCTAGAGTGAAGCTACAAAGGTTACTACTCTATTTAGTGTGGCACCCCAGGTTCCATTTACGGCAATGGGGGAGGAATTGTTACTGTATCCAATCTCGACCGCTGCCCTAGGCCCGATTGAAAAACTCCACCTCAGGCATGCGGGCATCCTGCACCATGCCCAGCCCCTGAAAGTTCCAGCGGCTGAGGAGCGGCTTGAGGCTGGAGGGAGTAATGGGCTCTACGGCGAATTTGCCGCTGAGATCCGGCGCGTGGGTATTGAGGTAGCTGAGGGCCTCGTAGTCAGCCGAGAACACCAGCAGAAAGCCAGCCGGGGGCGGCTGGTCAGGATTGGTGGCATCGTCAGCGGTGGGGTGAGCGGCTAAGTAGCTGCCGTCAGCGCGCGATCGCAACAGGTAATAAAGCTGAGAAACCATGATTGCGTAACCGTGATCGAGGGCTCCGGCCAGGGCGGCTAGGCTGCTATGCCCGCTGGTTGGGTACCTCGCTTTGGCCCATTTGGGTGGAGCTATTCTAGCACCGACAGCCAGGTGGTCTGGGGTGGGTCGTCTGCCTGAAACCCTCAGCCTTGTACCCAAGTCATCGCCAATCGTTGGCCTAATTTACGGCGTACCCGACTAACCGAACCCATGGGACAATACTTTCTATCAATCCACTACACTGTGGCATAACGCTATCACCGACTTGGGGGCATCGGCTATGGCCCAGTTTTCTCCGGCGCTCAAAGAATCCCAGGTGAAAGCCCTGGCCACCGATCAGAGCTTTGAGCGAGGCCAGCACTACTTTCATAGCGGGGTCATTTTCAACCCCACGCTGCAGGGCAACACCCTGTGGGCCGACTGCGAAGGAACCTCGACCTACCAGCCCAGGGCAACATTAGGCCCCGATGGGGTGGAAGACTCTAGCTGCACCTGCCCCTACGACTGGGGCGGTCTGTGCAAGCACCAGGTGGCCCTGCTGCTCACCTACATCCACAATCGCGACCAGTTCCAGGTAATGCAACCGCTGCCTGAACTGCTGGCCGGTCGTAGCCGCGACGACCTGCTAACTTTAATCGAGCGTATGGTGCAGCGCCATCCCGACCTGCTGGATATCGTGGATGAGCCCGTGGCCACCCCCACCGGCCAACCCCCTGACCTGGATCATTACCAGAGAGCCGTGGAGCGAGTGTTTCGGGGTAATGAGATGGAGGCTATGGCCGCCGCTCTGCAAGCCCTGGCCGAGCAGGGCAACCACCTGGCTCAGCAAGATGATTGGGTCAATGCGGGGGATATCTATCAACTTCTGCTAGAAGCGGCCAACGACCACTATGACCACACCGTCCTAGATATCGACTACGACGGGGCCGTGGGCCTGGTGATTCAAGACATTGCTCAGGGCCTGAGCGATAGCCTCGGGCAGGCCGAAAATTTGGATGCGGGGCGTCGTCGGCTCTGGATTGAGACGTTCTTTCGGGCCGTGCTGAAGGATCTAGAACTGGGGGGAATGGACTATGCCTACCCCGCCCGGGATGCCGTGATTGACCACAGCACCGATGCCAATTGGGGGTGGATTGAGACGCAGGTGCGCCAGATGCTGCGGCAGCCAGGACAGCGTTCTCTGGGTGAGTGGGGCCGCCAGTCCTTAGTGGATCTATTAGTAGAGCGGGCCGAGCAGCGGGGACAAACTAATACAGCAGATGCTATCGTGCTGGAACTCGGTACTGCGGAACAGCGGGCTTTTTTCCACCTGCGTCAGGGCAATTTTGAGGAAGCGCTGGCCCTGGCGCGATCTCACTTTCAGGGTAAGCCAGGGTTAGTCACCCAATTTGGGGATGCTCTGGTTCAAGCCCAAGTACCCGATCTGGCTCTGGCGCTGGTGCAGGAGTTCAACTAGCAGCAGAGCCACTACGGCTATCAGGAATGGATGATGAAATTTCTCCAAACCTACGGCCAGCCCGAACAGGTGGTTGCCGCCCAGTTTGACCTGTTGCAGATCCGCTTTTCTCTGCCGGGGTATCAGGAGTTGCAGACTAGGGCAGAGCCGCTGGGTGAATGGCCCGACCTTCGCCAGCAATTGCTCGCCATGCTAAAGGAGAAAAAGAATGTCCCAGCGTTGCTGGACATTGCTCTGCTAGAACAGGATTGGCAGGCCGCCCTGGGCTATCTCAAGCAACTGAGCTACTGGCAAAAAACCGACTATCAGCCGGGTGGCCGAAGCACTAGAGACCGATCAACCTGAGACATCGATCGCTCTTTACCAGGATTTGATCGATGCCCTGATTAGCCAGCGAGGACGAGACAACTATCCCCAGGCGGCGCAGTATCTAACCATCGTTCAGCGCCTTTTCCTAGGCCAACAGCAGGAAGCCGCCTTTCGGCAGTATGTGCAACGCCTGCGTGACCAAAACAAGACTCTGCGATCCCTCAAGGAAGAGTTAGCCAGAGCCGGACTGTAGGAAAGCCTAGCAACCGGGCTTCGGGTAAGGACACCAGAGGCTAGCATGGCCCCCACCCAAAACCCCGGTTTTGGCGTTCTATCGCCTATGGCCGCCTATCGCTCGCTACTCAACCCCCGGCGGCGCGTCATCAGGCTGATGTAGCCGCCGCTGCGTCCGGTTTCCTCC
>CAYUBC010000238.1:0-6218 GCA_964442885.1 uncultured bacterium
CCTGGAGTTTGAGGCCACCCTGAAGCGAATTACCGACCGGGTGCGCGACAGCCTGGACGTCAACCAGATTATGCTCACAGCGGTGCAGGAACTGACCGAAGCCCTGGGCGCTAAGGGGTCTAACACAGCCCTCTATGACCTGGAGCAGGGCACCTCAACGATCTACTACGAATACAACAGCTACAACAGCTCAATTCCGGCCTACCAGGGGCGAGTTGCCCAAATGGAAGCCTTCCCGGAGGTCTATGACCAACTGCTAAATGGGGAATATTTCCAATTTTGCTCGATGGAGCCTAATCCTAACCGGGGCTACGTGGCCATGCTGGCCTGCCCAATTTTGGACGATCGCGGCGTTTTGGGCGATCTCTGGCTCATCAACAGTCGCGACTACGGCTTTCGGGATATCGAAATTCGCCTGGTGCAGCAGGTGGCTAACCAGTGCGCGATCGCCATTCGCCAGGCCCGGCTCTACGAAGCTGCCCAGTCCCAGGTCGAAGAACTGGAGCGCTTGAATACCCTCAAGGACGACTTTCTCAGCACTGTGTCCCACGAGTTGCGCACGCCAGTCACCAGTATGCGAGTAGCGCTACAACTGCTGGGTGTGACCCTCAACCAGGAGTTTGACCTCAGCCAGGATCTCCACAAACCCAAAGCCGAACAGAGCCGTATTTCCCGCTATTTCCAAATTTTGCAGGAAGAGTGCGAGCGGGAAATTAGCCTGATTAACGACCTGCTTGATCTACAACGGTTGGATGTAGGGAACCACCCCCTCCAAATTGAGCCGATTCTGCTCAAAACCTGGCTGCCCAGCTGGCTCGATAGCTTTGTAGCCCGCGCCAAAAGCCGCGACCAAACCCTGGAACTGACCGTAGCCCCATCCTTGCCGGTAATTCATACCGACCTGGCTAGCCTGGAGCGGATACTGGCCGAACTGCTCAACAATGCCTGCAAATATACTCCCCCCGGCAAACGTATTATCCTGGCAGTGGAGCCGTTTCCTAGTTCCTCCAGCAACCAGGTACGCTTGCGGTTAACCAACACGGGCGTCACCATTCCCCCGGAGGAACTGACCCGGATTTTCGACAAGTTCTATCGGGTACCCAGCGCCGACCCCTGGCGACAGGGCGGCACGGGGTTGGGCCTGGCCCTGGTGCGTAAGCTGGTGCGGCACCTAGGCGGCGATGTAGAGGTAGTCAGCGATAGCGATAGCGACAGCACCTGTTTTGCCGTGACCTTGCCCGTGCAACCGGCCCTTAACCGTTAGGATAGAACCAGTAAAAAGTGCCATACCTAAAGGCAAAACCACGCACTGCAAAGGGAGAACGCTATGGAGAGCACCGTCAACGGTCAACCAGAGGTTTACCAGGGCCAGTTCGGGCCATACACCATCACTGAGGGTGATTTGCAAGGCGTTCGGCTTTACCGGGCTGGGCTAGTGGTGGCGGCTCTGGCCTTTGGCTTGGGAACCCTGCTGGGCCTGGGCTTTGCGGCTAATCCGCTGCTGGTGCAGGCAATCAGCGGCTGCTACACCCTGCTGTGGTTGGGCCTGGGCCTGGGCTTAGCCACTATTCATATCTATCTGGTGCCCCTGCATCGGGTGCTGCAAGGCTTTTGGCTAGTGGGCGGGCTGGCTTCTTTGGGAATTGCCCATTTCATTGATGGCCCCCTGGCTCAAACCGTGGTGGAGTATCCCCAGGCCCTCTGGGGGGTGGGCTTTACCTTTGCCGCCCTAACCGGCATCTACTTCAAAGAAGCCTTCTGCTTCGATCGGCTGGAAACCAAGCTACTAACGCCCCTGGTGCCGTTTTTACTGTTGGGCCACCTGTTTGGATTTCTGCCATTGCTGGCCAAGCAAGTTTTGCTGGGGCTCTGGGCGCTTTTATTTTTGGTATTTGCCCTGCGTAAACTGAGCCAACCTCTGGTGCCCGATATTGGCGACAAGTCAGTCTTTGCTTACCTCAAACAAAACGATAGGACGACTTCGGCCTCGGCCCCCTAGTCTGAGGTTAAAACAGTATCAGCCGTGCGATGAGGGAGCAGAAGGTTGGGGAGTCTTGTTCTGGTCAGTGTGATTGCCCTTGCCCTGCTTGGCTGGGTCATTTTCTGGGGATTTATTCACCTGGCTCAATTCCTCAGCGTCACCCGCCCTGTAGAGGCCCCCATATTAGTAGTGGAAGGTTGGGCTGCCGACGATGCCCTGGCCCTGGCCAGCAAAATTTTCTGGCAAGAGGGCTATCGGGCCATCATTACCACCGGGCCACCCCTGCTACGGGGCACGTTTTTATCCCATTACCAAACCCACGCTCAACTGGCGGCGGCTACCCTGGTTGCCCTGGGCATTCCGGTAGAGCTAATTTTCCCAATGCCCTGCCCAGCCATTGACACCCACCGCACCTATACGGCAGCCCTGGCCGTCAGCCAATTTCTGGGCCAGCAGTGGCCAGAGGTCAGCGCCGTGAACCTGTTTACCGTGGGCTGCCACTCCCGCCGCAGTTGGTACATCTATCGCCGCTTACTACAACCTGAGGGCATTGCCGTGGGGGTGATAGCTGCTCACCCTGGCTTTGAGTTAGCCACCTGGTGGCAGACCAGCAGCGGCGTTAGAACGGTTGTGGGGGAGTGGATTGCCTACCTGTACGTGCGGTTTATTCGCTGGAATCGCTAGAGGGTGAGAAGACCCAGGGCAATGGCTCTAGCGTTATACCGTGGTGATGTCCTTTTCCTTGGCGGCCAGGGCTTCATCCAGCTTGGCCACGTACTTATCGGTCAGCTTTTGAATTTCATCCTGGTAATCGCGGGACTCATCCTCGGAGATTTCGCTGGCCTTTTCCAGCTTCTTAATAGCGTCGATGCCGTTGCGGCGCTGGTTGCGAATGGAAACGCGACCCTCCTCTGCTACCTTGTGAGCCGTTTTGACGAACTCCTGGCGGCGTTCGCTGGTCAGCGGGGGAATATTGAGGCGAATCACCCTGCCGTCGTTGTTGGGGGTGAGGCCCACATCAGACATAGAAATGGCCTTTTCGATGGTGGTCAGACTGCTGGCATCGAAGGGCTGAATCATCAGGGTGCTGGCATCGGGGATGGAGATATTAGCCAGGGACTTCAGAGGGGTGGGCGTACCATAGTATTCGATCTCAATGCGGTCTAGCAGGGAGGCGTTAGCTCGACCAGTGCGAATGGTATTGAAGTTGCGCTGAGTAGACTCAACGGCCTTCTGCATCTGGTCTTCAGTTTCAAGCAAAATATCGTCAGCTGACATCACAGTCTTCTCCTACGATCGTGCCAATAGACTCGCCCATGAGTGCCCGCTTAATATTACCGGGTACTGATAGGTCAAATACCATGATAGGGATGTTGTTGTCCTTGCATAGGGCAATGGCGGTGCTGTCCATCACCTTCAGGTCGTGCTGGAGCACATGGCCGTAGGTGAGGGTGCGATACCGCTTGGCATCCGGATTAATTTTAGGGTCAGAGTCGTAGACGCCGTCAACCTTGGTGGCCTTAAACACCACTTCAGCATTAATTTCGGCGGCCCGAAGAGCGGCTGTGGTGTCGGTGGTAAAGAAAGGATTGCCCGACCCGGCCCCAAAAATAACCACCCGGTTTTTTTCCAGGTGGCGAATGGCGCGGCGGCGGATGTAGGGTTCGGCGACTTCCTGCATGGCAATGGCGGTTTGTACCCGGGTGGGGATGCCCATGCGCTCCAGAGAATCTTGCAAGGTCATGGCGTTCATGACGGTGGCAATCATGCCGATGTAGTCGGCGGTAGCGCGATCCATGCCTGAGGCCGAGCCTTTGATGCCGCGAAAGATGTTGCCAGCACCAACGACAATGGCAATTTCAATTCCCTCATGAACCACCTCAGCAATTTCAGTAGTAATCGACTTAACGACGTTAGGATCGATACCGTAGGTCAGTTCGCCCATCAGGGCTTCGCCACTGAGTTTTAGTAATACTCGCTTATAGGGTGTAACCATAGGAAGTTTGGTGTAGTAAGGTCTAAAAGTCCCACCCCACTATACCTACTTCCCTTGCTATGATGCCTACTGCCCTCGCGCAAATTGGAATAGTCTTAATATGGCTGGGGGTGGTGGGGGGAGTAGCCGAAGGCTTACGGCGAACCACGGCAGTTGGTACTGAAATTACCCGCAAAATTGTCCATATTGGGGCGGGGCATGTCATGCTGCTGGCCTGGTGGTTAGAAACGCCGACCTGGATGGGCCTGGCCGCTTCCGTCATCTTTAGCGGTGTAGCGTTGTTGTCTTATCGGTATCCCATCCTACCGGGCATCAACGGGGTAGGACGTCGCAGCTTAGGCACATTTTTCTATGCCGTTAGCATTGGCCTGCTGACCGCGATGTTTTGGCCCATTGGGAAACCTCAATATGCCGTGCTAGGAATTTTAGTGATGACGTGGGGTGATGGCTTAGCCGCCCTGATAGGCCAGAACTTTGGTCGCCACCCCTACAACGTGTTTGGCAACCAAAAAAGCTGGGAAGGTAGCCTGACCATGGTGCTAGCTAGCTTTGTGGTTTGTTTACTGGTTTTAGGCTTTACGGCGGGGTTTACCGGCAGGGCATGGGGGACGGCAGGGATCGTCGCGATCGTCGCCACTCTACTCGAAACCCTGTCTTTTTATGGGTTAGACAATCTTACTGTGCCGGTAGGGAGCGCCCTTTTAGCCTACGGGTTAATGGCATGGTGAGGATAAGCAAGGCAAAAAGCGCTGGGCTTTAACCCTCAGATGGCTTCGCTTTTGACGACTGGGTGCGAGGGGATTTGGAAGTGCGCTGATGGCTAGGGCGGCTCGCGGTTTGAGGGGGGGTGGCTGCCTTAGGGGTTCTAGCTGAGGTTTTGGCTGGAACCTGGTCAGGCTGTATGGTTGAGTCAGTGGCCCTGGGGAGAGGTTGCAGCAGCGCTAACTGAAGTTGCTGCCGATGCTGGGGGTTAAGGTAATACTGCTGGTGGGTCTGCCATTGCTTCCAGGCGCGGTGGCGGAGGTCAGCCAGAAGGGCAAAAAACGTCGGCATTTGAGCTTTGGCGTCAGCAAAGTGCTGATTGACAAACTGATCGAGAACATGGCTGTCTTGCAGTTGCCCCAGGGTGTTTTGCATGGCGCTGAGGCGCTGAATATCAGCTTCCAGAGCATCTCCATAGAGAGGGGCAACGAGCCTAAGCTGGTAGCGAACTCGCTTCACCTGTTTGCGCAGGCTATGGAGCAGAGTTCCCTCGCTGACAATCAGCCCATCTGTATCCGCCAGACTCAGGCGGGTATTGGCTTTGAGGCCAGTGCGGGTGGTCTTGGTGCCCACCAACCAGCCCGGGTGCAGCCACAACTGGCACATTAAGGGCAAGACCAAGTCGGGCACGGCCTGGGAGGCTGGTAGTGAGGCCAAAGGACTATAGTTTGGGTGATTTGTCCACTCCTTGAGGGCCTGCTTTGTCTGGCTGTAGTCTGCACTACCCAGGAGTTTTTTAACCGCTTTGAAGGTTTTTTGCCGCTGCTTACCGATGGCTTTTAACACAGCCTCCAGGAGATGCTGCTCATTATCGGGCAGGTCGGGCCAGAACTGCGTCTGGAGGGTTGCCTCAATCACGTCCAAATCGCGTAGTTCACCGAGTTGGCGGCCAATGGCAGCAACCTGTGGCTCTCGCCCTGCCTTTGGCAGGTTTACCCCGACTTTGAAAACCTGCAATGCCGTTCGCAACCGCCGCAGCCCCACTCGCATCTGGTGGAGGTTTTCGGGGTCGGTGTCGGCCAGCACAGGCTGCTCGTAGGCGAGGGCCTGTTTAAGATATTTTTTAATAGAGCTCTGAGCCAGCTCACCCAAGGTCGTGTTAGCCATAGCTCCCTCGGTCTTAACCTCAAATTAATCCTAGCTTGGGGGCGCTGGGGGGTGCATAAATGACGGGTTTTTCGTAACATCGAGTAGTACTGATTGCCTATGCCAGCCGCAGAGAACCCGCCATGAGCCTAGCTAGCCAGCGTACCAACACCGCCGACCTGATTGACCAGGTGCTCACGATGGCTAAAACCGGCGTGTATCGTCAATCAGTCTTTGAGGCCTTGCGCCCCCTGGCTACCCAACGCCAAATTAGCGCCGCCATTGCCCAGGCCAAGCAGTTTGGCCTGCATACCGTGCCCTCTCTGCGGGATCAGGAACTGGGCACTTACTACCAGGTGTCAGCGGCAGATTATGAGACCTTTCAAGCCGCCG
>CAYUBC010000239.1:0-6213 GCA_964442885.1 uncultured bacterium
GATAGGGCGGTTCCCAAAACCGTTACCTCGGCCTCGGCCACCGGGGCCACCGGAACCTCGGCCTTCACCTCTACCGCCGGGGCCTCGCCCCTCAGGGCCTCTACCACCGGGACCTCTACCGCCGGGGCCTCTACCACCGGGGCCATCTCCACCTCTGGGCCCCTCAGGAGGATTGGGAAACCCGGTAGATTGGCCAATTACTTCAGAGCCATCAGCCCTAAAAATGCGTAGAGCATCAAAATCTACGGAGTCGTCTAAATCACCAATAACGGTGACTTGTTCACCCGGAGTTAGATTAATCGTGCCTCGGCCCCGCACGGCATCAACTAAGACCTGACCTGTAGCATCCTGGAGCAGAAACTCATCCTCACGCACGCCAAGTACGGTGCCGCGAATAGTTACAAAGAAATCATCGCGAACCTGCAAGTCTCTGATATTTACGAGCGGTACCGAACCAACATCAATGGGTAGGTTATTGCCAGGATTCCCCGGATTTGGCAATGGCGGCAACGGGCTGGGTAAAGGCGGAGAACCCGTTCCAGGGCCACCAGGATTTGGCAACGGTTGCCCAATTATTTCAGACCCATCGGCTCTAAAAATCTGCAGTGCATCAAAGTCTACAGTGTCATCTAAATCACCAATGACGGTTACCTGCTCGCCAGGGGTAAGGGCAATGGTGCCAGGGCCGCCCCGCACCGCGTCTACCAAAACTTGACCCGTGGCATCTTGCAGCAAAAACTCATCATTATGAACCGCGATTACCGTCCCAGCAATGGTAACAAAAAAGCCCTCGCGAACCTGTAAATCTCCAATATTGGTAACTCCAGCACTCGTTATTCCAGGGTTAATCACACTGAGGTTGGTAACCATTGTTAATCTCCATCTGCGCTATGGGGATGGAGATTAACCTAAGGAAAAAAGATGACCAGAATATGACTAACTGTTCATTTTTGCTGAACCGGCTTAACTCGGTGGAAATTGCGGAAGTCAATGGATCGGCGACCATCGGCAGTTTGGCCCAAAATATCCAAAAACTGGTGACCCCAGAGAATTTCTTCGGCAATAAACGAGTGGCGGGCGTGGATGGTTTGCGAGAGAGTCTCATCTATACCGGCCAGGATGACGATAATCTCAGCGTTGGCGGCGGCCAGGGAGTCTGGAGTCTCCCCGTAGAGTGGGCTTTGAGGGTCGATGGGGTGCATGGCCGTCCAACTCAGGGCGAACAATGGTGTTTGGGAGCGCACCATCGGTAAATCGTAAAAACGCCGGAAAAATTCCCCTTCGGCGGTAGTTTCGTCGCGCACCAGAGTGGCCCAAAGTCGCCCTTCAAGAATGCGGTTGCGCCGTTGGTTAGCGGCGCGAAACATAAGGGTGGGTCTGCCATTAAACGGAGCAACCACGGCGTAATGGCTGAAGAGTACCCGCGCCGTCGGCAGGGAAAAGCGAGCAAAGCACAGGCCGGTGGCCATCGCCAGCAGCATCAAACCAATAAACGCTTCCAGCACTACCAACCAGTGGGCATAGTTGGTCTGCGGATACATAGCCCCATAGCCAATGGAGGCCATGGTTTGCACACTGAAGAAGAGCGCGTCTAAAAACGAGCCGGGACGTGCATTGGCAATGCCGCCATCGCGGGCCAGATAGGCCAGGGCAAAGAGCGAGTTAATGGCCAGATAAGCCAAACCCAGAGCTAGAATAAAGCCCGGCCAGGATAAAGTCAGCAGGCGGTGGTAAAGGTCGCGCCAGGGCGATCGCGCCTCGCCCAGCCGAACAATGTCAACTGAGTCGCCATCGCGCCCCACAATGCGGGCAGAACGGCGGCGTTTAGGTCTTAGCAGCATAGGCTACGGGTGGTGGGGAAAGCGCTAATCCTCTTCAGCATACCGCTCCGGTGGAATCATCCCCACCAGAATGGGCGGTGCGGGAATAATCCTGTCGTCCTACCCACGCTCCCGCAGCAGCAGCAGGTCTTCCGTGGCAAAGTACATCCACTCAATGGCTTCTTTCAACACCTGGGGCGGCAAATTATGGGCCACCCGCGCAAAGGACGACACCAACTCCAGGCTCAGATTAGCCTGGTCGTAGTCTCGCCAGTTAGGGCCAAGGGACGCTTCAACTCGGTCAATGGCAATCTGCAAGGTGTGATGGGGCCGTTTGAAGTAAACCATCGGCACATCCAAAATCGGCTTGACCAGTCGCTTAAAATCGCCCAGGGATTTTTGGATAGATTGGATTCGTTCTTCTGCTGTCATGTTCATCGCAGCATCCAAGGGGTTTGACAGTTTTACCGGCCTAAGGCTTTTATCCCTGGCTATGCCATGCTTCCTCGGATAAGCCCTAGACCAGGACACTCATCATACCTGTACCCTAATGCAAAAATACCCCACCTATTTTCCTAAAGGAGAAACCCTGGTGAAGCTCGGAGTTCCTTTTCTGCCTTCTGCCTTCCGCCCTCTGCCTTTCAGCACCCGCCTCAGCCATAACGCTCAAAAAGATCCCCTAGCAGGTCTTCAAATCGGCTAAAGCGGCCAAATTCCATATCCTCAAAGTCGTCCGTTGCCTCAGACCTGGGATTGCGGTTAGCGCTGTGATGAGGCTGAAGCGTTTGCCACTGGGGGCCGTAGCGGTCATACTGGCGACGAGTCACCGGGTTGGAGAGAACCGAATAGGCTTCCCCAAGCAGTTTGAACCGCTCTGCCGCCTCCCCATCGCCAGGGTTGAGGTCAGGATGATGCTGGCGGGCCAACTGGCGATAGGCCTGCTTAATAGCCGCCTGGCTGGCCCGGCGATCAACCTTGAGGATGGCGTAGTAATTGGCGACTGGTTGAGAATTTGCCATGTCTTATCCTACGCCATCCTCATTACCCAGAGACATTCTTATATATACTCACCACTTGTATATCCTCACCCCGTGGCGGCGGTATCCCTGAGCAGATTGGCTCTGCTGTAGCCTGCTAAAATCTGACCCGTGCCCAGCCTGGAATTTCGGCGGCCCTGCTGCCCAAGGAGGCTGCAGGCTCTAAAATCTTTTTTGTTCCCTCGCCTAACCTGCCGTGGCCCACGTCGCAATTGAAAATGTCTACAAAACTTTCCCCAGATCTCGCCAGGCTGGCCAGACTGCGGAATCAGCGCCCCCCACGTCTGAGGCTGACCACGATGCAGCGGTGCTTAAGCGCATCAACCTCACAATCGACGACGGCGAATTTATGGTGCTGGTGGGGCCATCGGGCTGCGGCAAAAGTACCCTCCTGAGGCTAATTTCGGGGCTAGAAAGCATTACAGCCGGAAATATTTGGGTGGGCGATCGCAAAGTCAACGATTTGCCCCCCAAGCAGCGGGATACAGCGATGGTGTTCCAGAGCTACGCGCTTTACCCCCATTTAACGGTCTACGACAACCTGGCCTTTGGCCTGCGCCGCATGGGGGCCAATCTGGAGACATCCCTCTCCAGCCTGGAGGCCGAGGCACCTGCCATTCTGCCTAGCGAATCACCCGCCAACCAAGAGTTAGAGCACCTTTTAGCTGAGAGCCACTGGTGGGAGAAGCCGCTGGTGTCCATCACCCGCCGCTTGCCTCCCCGCTTGCGCTACATCTCTGAGGCAGAGCGGCTCATTGATGAGCGGGTGCGGGCGGTGGCCAAAATGCTGCAAATTGACACGTTGCTGAATCGCTATCCGCGCCAGTTATCCGGGGGGCAAAAACAGCGCGTGGCCCTGGGGCGGGCAATGGCTCGCAACCCCCAGGTGTTTTTAATGGACGAACCCCTGTCTAACCTGGATGCTAAGCTGCGCATGGAAACCCGCGCCCAAATCGTCAACCTACAGCGACAACTCGGCATTACCACCATCTACGTCACCCACGACCAGGTTGAGGCCATGACTATGGGCCACCGCATTGCGGTGATGAACCAGGGCCAAATTCAGCAGGTCGCCCCACCGCTGGCTCTGTATAACCATCCGGCCAACCGCTTCGTAGCCGAGTTTATTGGCTCGCCAGCCATGAACTTTTTCCCGGTTCAAGTGCAGGCCCCCTATCTGGTGGCCCATGCCGAATTTCGCCTGTCGTTACCCAGCTGCTGGGAGGAACGTTTGCTGCCCTACGCAGGCCAAACGGTTCTCCTGGGCATTCGCCCTGAACATTTGAGTCTGGCTCTGCCAGCGCCTAAAACCATTCGCGGCCACGTCCTCCATCTAGAAGCCCTGGGTAGCGAAACCTATCTCACAGTGCAAACGGACACGTTGACCCTGCAGGCTAAAATTCCACCCGACCAGAACACCCGCATAGGGGATGAGGTCTGGCTGGCGATCTCCTCCGACAAAGTCCACCTGTTTGACCCGGCAACGGAGCGATCGCTCTGGCTAGCGGTCTAAGTCTTACCCCTAGACTTGCCTACTCCTGGCTTACCGCGCTGCCTGGCGGCGTCAAGCACAGTCTGAGGCACAGTCTATGGCCTAAGACTCAAGGTTTTATGGCGATTTACGTATCTCACTAGCCTCAAAAATCTGTAGCTCGCTTGGCTGTCCGTAGGGGAGCCAGTTTTAGCAGCAAATTTCGGGAACTTGAATCTCTATCTTAGGGTAGAGATTCCCAAGCCATAGAGTGTTACAGTTCTTTGAGAAGATTAAGCAATTGTAAACTTGCTCGATCTGTGTTGACGCCCCTTTGTAAGGAAGACGTTCTATGACTCCGAACACACTACGCATGGCTCTCGGCCTACTGGTTCTTGGGATGGCCCCCGTCGGTTTAACCCTCTCTGCTGAACAGGCGCTATCCGATTCCCATGCTCCTGAGGTGGAACAACACACCAAAGCCGCTATGACCATTGCTGACATTGCCGCCGGCAACGACGATTTTGAGATTCTCGCAGCCGCCCTGGAAGCCGCTGATTTAGTAGAGGTGTTGAGCGATGAAAATCTCTCTGTGACGGTGTTTGCCCCTACTGATGAGGCCTTTGAAGCTCTGCCCGAAGGAGCGTTGGATGCCTTGCTCCTGCCTGAAAACCGTGATCAGCTCGTGGAAATTTTGACCTACCACGTGGTGGAAGGAGAAGTGCGCTCCGGTGATTTGACATCCGGTGAAGTAGACACCCTGGCAGGTTCTCCTCTGGCCGTGACCGTTGGCGATCAGGCTGTAACCGTTAATCAAGCCAATGTCGTAGCGACCGATATTGAAGCCAGTAACGGGGTTATTCACGTCATTGATGCCGTGCTGCTACCCATGTAGCCCTGACAATGGGCAGCAGCACGGCCCAGCCAAGTAACGCAGGTGCCAGGGTCTAACATCTCTGGCACCTTTTTTGATCGTCTCAGTCAAGCTGCTCAATGCTCACAACTCTATGACTTGGAGTATCATCAGCAGTAACGGCATGGATGGTTATCGACTAGCGATCAAGGTTTAGTGGGCCGGCCCGGAGCACCGTCTAAGTGTGAGTCGGTGAAACTGAAAGGGCATATTGAGTACCAAGCGAATTGTGTTAATTGTCAAAGCATGAAGGATTCCACCGCAGGCGACCAAAAGCAACTGTTGCTGATCGACGATGATCCGAACTTGATCTTGCTTGTCAAAGACTACCTGGAGTTTCGGGGCTTTGCAGTTAGAACAGCAGGTAACGGTCGGGAGGCACTAGATCTGTTAGATGGCGATGCTCCTGATATGATCATCTGCGACGTGATGATGCCAGAAATGGATGGTCATACCTTTGTCAAGCACGTCAGAGATAATCCTTCCACAGAGTGGATCCCAATCTTATTTTTGTCCGCCAAGGGGCAAAGCCAAGATCGCGTTAAGGGCTTAAATACAGGTGCTGACGTGTACATGGTCAAGCCCTTTGAGCCAGAAGAATTGGTAGCGCAGGTAGAGTCCTCCCTCAAGCACGCCTCCCGCCTGATTAAGCAACAGATTAAGGCGGGGGGGAATCCAGCCATCCAGGTTCCTTTTGACGTAGAACTAACCCCGACAGAACTGCGAGTGGTGCAGTTTGTGGCGCGGGGCATGGCCAACCGCGAAATTGCGGGCGAACTACAGGTCAGCCAGCGCACCATTGAAAGCCACGTTAGCAATATGCTGGGCAAAACCGGACTCCATAACCGCACCGAGCTAGCCCGCTGGGCTCTCGAAAACAATAAGGCCTAGCCCGGTCTCTATTGCTATACTGGAAGCCATTGCTGGTGTAGCTCAGTTGGTAGAGCAGCTGATTTGTAATCAGCCGGTCGC
>CAYUBC010000240.1:0-6209 GCA_964442885.1 uncultured bacterium
CGGTGGTCATGGACTTGCCCTCTTCCAGGGAGATGACGCCCTCGCGGCCCACTTTATCCATAGCGCTGGCAATCATCGCGCCCACTTCGTCATCGTTACCGGCAGAGATGGCCCCCACCTGAGCGATGGACTTGGAATCCTCCACCGGGCGGGCATGCTCAGCAATGCGATCTACCAGGTAAGCTGTAGCTTTGTCGATACCGCGCTTGAGGGAGATGGCGTTAGCCCCAGCGGCCACGTTACGCAGACCTTCCTTCACAATGGCATGGCCCAGCACAGTAGCGGTAGTGGTGCCATCCCCAGCCGCATCATTCGTCTTAGACGCCGCCTGCCGCAGCAGCGCTACAGCCGTGTTTTCAATATGATCGTCCAGCTCAATTTCCTTAGCGATGGTGATGCCGTCGTTGACAATTTGAGGCGCACCGTACTTTTTCTCTAGCACCACGTTGCGACCCTTTGGCCCCAGGGTAACGGCCACGGCCTCGGCCAGCACATCGAAACCGCGCTCCAGGGCGCGACGAGCTTCTTCGTTATACGTAATCGACTTAGGCATGGGTATATCCTCCCAACAAAGTAAATTGTTGAACCGCAGTGTGTATAGCTCTGGCCGTTACCCCACCCTTCCCGTTCAAGGACGGCAGGCAACCGACCAAAATCGCCAATCCAAAATCCAAAATCCAAAATCGCCTAGCCCAGCGTGGCCAGCACATCCGACTCGCGCAGCAGCACATACTCATCGGTGCCGAGTTTGATGTCGGTACCGGCATACTTGGAGTAGAGCACCTTGTCGCCAACTTTGACTTCCATCGCCTGGTAAGAGCCATCGTCGTTGCGCTTGCCGGGGCCAACCTGAACGACTTCGCCAACTTGGGGCTTTTCCTTAGCCGTATCAGGGAGCAAAATGCCGCCAGCGGTCTTTTCTTCGGCTTCGCTGACTTTTACCAAAATGCGATCGCCCAGGGGCTTAACAGTTGACACGCTCAGGGTGACAGCTGCCATAACATACCTCCAAAAGTCTAAACGATTGATAATCCTGAGGAGGCTAGCGCCGATTAGCACTCTCACCTCCTGAGTGCTAATTTATCCGCCCAAAACCGCTCTCGGCAATGATTTGGCAGGTGCGGTTTGCCGAACTTCCTATCTGTAGGGGTGATTTGGGTAGCCTCAGCTTGAACACTACTGCGAGGTTATCGATGAGTTCCCCGTCATTGCTCGAACAGGCCAAAACTGGCGATACTGCTGCCATTGTGGCCCTGATGAACCAGGCATTTCAGGCCAAAGGCATTGAGGTGCAGGGCGATCGCCAGGGTGATTGTCTGCAACTGTGGTTAACCAGTGCCACCCTACCTCTGCAAGGGCCAACCGTGACCTACGTGCGCCGGGGCTTAGAGCGGCTGCAAATTCAGCCCATTGCCACGTTGCAACTTTACGCACAACAGGCCGATAGCCCGGCTGGAAGCTGGGGCGTTGAGGTTGCCTTAGACTCGCCCACCGCTGAGGTCAAACCGCTGGCGCTGGCGCAGCCCGCCCCGCCCGATACGGCTCCCTCCCCAGGCGCGGCGGTGGCTGCCACGCCAGACCAGGAGGCTACCCCAGCAGCGGTGGACCCCATTGCCCAGGCCTACGCCCTACTGGAGCTAGAGCCCGGCACCACCGTGAAACAGGTCGAGGGCAGCTACTTCAAGCTCAAGGCCCAGGCGCTACGGCAGGGCCAGCGCGCCCATGTGGAGGAACTTAAACGGGCGTTCCATCAGCTTAAGGACTATTTGGAAAATCCCCCCGCCAAGGTGGAGGCACCAACGCCTGCCCCATCCCCAGCGGAGGTCATCCAGGCTCTGCCGCCGATTGAACGCCTCGAAGCCCTGCTCAAACAGCGCGGCCTATCCGCCCAGGTCAGCATCCAGGACACACAACTGCACATTGCCTGGTTAGCGGTGCGGGTCGTCAATGCCGAAGACGCCGCCAGACAGGTGCACACTTTTTTGAAGTCCCAAAATCTAGCTGCCCTGGGCTTAGAGGTAATTGAGACGCTGGTTATCTCCAGCCTCAGCCGCGATCAAGCCGTGGTTTGGCAGCAAAGCCTACCCCTGCGCCCCAAAGGCAAGCGCTAAGGCAGTCAAGGTTCATAGGTCAGTAGGTTATGGCTGTAGTAGGTTGGTTAAAGAATTCAAAACTCAAAACTCACCTCCTCCTGCTGCCTCTCCACTTATGTCTGCTCTTGCTGCTTCCACCGTCCACACGGCCAGTTCCGATGGGTTCATCTACACGCCACCCGCTGCGGCCAGGGGAGCTGCCCGACTATTAATCAAACCCAATTTGGGCTACCCGGTAGGGCCACCGGCCACTGTTAGTTTGTCGGTGCTGGGGCAAGTTATTCAGGGGCTTCGCAGGGCCAGCCCCAAGGCCGAAATTTATATTGTCGAAGGGGTTTGCTCTAAGATGGCCTTTGCCAGCATCATGGCCAAAAACGGGGTGCATCACCTGCTGGACGAGGGCATTCACCTGCTGGATGCGGACACGCTGGAATTAGCCGAATACCCCAACCGCGCTGCTCAGCCGGTGCGATTTGCCACCATGTGGGCACCTAAGCTGCTCCAGGAGGTGGATTGCTGCCTTTCGGTTAGCGCCTTTAAACGGACTCAGCTTAAGGGTGAGCCTTTGATTTCCGCCTCTCTCAAAAATCTCTACGGCCTGTTTCCCAGGGCCAGGTACAAAGCCCGCAGTGTTAACTCCAGGGGGCAACTGCATCGGCCCTCTGTACCGCTGGTGCTGCAGGATGTGTACTTTACCCTGGGCCACTTTTTCCAGGGCGGCGTAGTAGACTGCACCGAGAAATTTGTCAGCCGCGACTGGCAGCCCGACCGGGGTACCGCCATCCCCATTGGTCAGGTTGTTTGGGGTAATGACTTGCTAGCGGTGGATGCTATGGCCTGCACGGTAGGGCAGGAAGCTATCCCCAGCTACGTTACGGCCTTAGAGGAGCGGCGTTCTGGCCAGGGTTAATGTTGCGTCCTATGTGATGTTGTGTCTTATGAAAAACCAATGACACCATGATTCGGAGGGTTATGGCCGAGGAGCTATGCACGGCTACTGGCCCGATAGCGTTCGGGTAATAACCACTGCTGCCGCCGCAAAGATGGCCGTCCAGGCGGTGCTAATTAAGCCCAGGGTTAGCCCCCATAGCCGCCCATCCCATTTTTCAAAGCGGGTGTTGCTGGCTTCCACCTCGCTAGATAGACGCTCAACATCCTGACTCAGCCGCGCTAAGCGCTCAACATCCTGGGTTAGCCGGTCTAATTGAGCTAAGGCCTGCTGCTCAAAGCTATCTGATGGTTGTGTTGATGAGGTCATGGCTGCCTTCTATCCCACTCAAATTGTACTCGTAGAACCTGTAGCCAGTGTTCCCACCTAGAAGGCTGGCTCTGGAATGGGGTTGATGCGGTATTTGGTGATGCCGTATTTGGTGATGCGGTATTGATAACCCTTTGCCAAGTCCAGACGTGGAGTTTTGCCTACAGGAACGCTATAGGTTTCGAGCTGGACTTGGTATAGAAGAGATTAACTATCGATAGAATTCATGGTCAAAGCGGCTGGGGTTAGGGTAAGTTTATGCCTGTGGTTTGCCCCAACTATCCATGCGCCTCCAACGATTTTTGACCGGCCTCGGTCTGGGTTTAATTTTGAGTATTTGTCTGGCCTGTTCCCAGCGGGCGTTGCTGTCTGGCCCAGGGTCTGCCCCGGCCACCGCTACAACCTCGACAGCAGCGGAAGTACGGGAGGGATCTGCCCCTGTGGCTGAAGCCCCGGCCCCGACCCTATCCCCCGAAGCCCAGGCCCTGGTTGCCAGTGCCGGGCCAGAGGGGTTGTTTGCCCCCGCGCGCAAGGACGTGCGCCTGGTGGTTTTGAGCGACCTGAACAGCGCCTACGGTTCTACCGATTACGACCCAGAGGTGGATAAAGCGATGGCTCTCATGCCCTTCTGGCAGCCGGATATGGTGGTGTGCAGTGGCGACATGGTGGCTGGTCAAGACCTGACCCTAACGCCGGAGCAAATTAACGCCATGTGGCAAGCCTTTGATGACCACGTGGCCGCTCCCCTGCGTCAGCAAAAGCTACCCTACGGCTTTACCCTGGGCAACCACGATGCCTCCAGCGCGTTGGGAGTGAATGACCAACATCTGTTTAAGCAGGAGCGGGATTTGGCGGCAGGCTATTGGAACACCGCTGAACACGACCCTGGGGTTAAGTTCCTTGATCGGGCGGATTTCCCCTTTTACTACACCTTTGAGCAAAACGGTATTTTCTTCATGGCCTGGGATGGTTCTTCTAGCCAAATTCCTGCCGACAAAATCGACTGGATTGAGAAAACCCTGGCCAGCGAAGCGGCTCAAACCGCCAAAGCCCGCATTGTGCTGAGTCACCTGCCTCTCTATGCCGTTTCGGTAGGTCGCAACGAACCCGGTGAAGTGCTGCAAGAATCCCAACGGCTGCACGACATTCTGGAGCAAAACAACGTCCACACCCTAATTAGCGGCCACCATCATTCCTATTACCCGGCTCACAAAGGCAACCTCCAGCTTTTACACATGGGCATTTTGGGTTCTGGCCCTCGTCCCCTGATTGATAGCACCCTGCCCCCCTGGAAGGCGCTTACGGTGGTGGATGTTGACTTTGACGATCCCGCTCTAACTACCTACACCACCTACGATATGCAAACCCTGCGCACTATCGAGTATGAAGAGTTACCCCGGTTCATCGCCGGTCACAACGGCATGGTGCTGCGGCGCGATGTCTCCTACGACGATTTGAAGCCTGAGGAAAAGTCGTTTTGCGAGCAGCGCCTGGGTAAAGCGCTGTGCACCGGGCAAAAGCTTTCTCCCTGGCCAAAAACCTATGCGGCTTGAGGCTCAGGAACAGCCCTGCAACGGGCTAGGGTAATGGAGGTTGAGGATGACGTTGCGATCCAGGCATCAAGTATGATCAGTCCCTTCTGGCGTTGGTTTCGGTTCGTAGCCCTGGCGGTGTTGATGGTGGTAGGCATTGTGGCTTGTCAAGGCTCAACCACCGATACACCCAGCCCGCCTGCGGCTCAAAATCAGGCTCCGGTATTGCTCAATGGTACTGGGGCATCTTTTCCTATGCTGTTTTACACCCGGCTTTTTAGCGACTATAACCAGCTCCATCCCAATGTCATGGTCAACTACCAGGACACCGGCAGCGCGGCGGGCATTCAGCAAATCATCGTCGCCACGGTGGACTTTGCCGGTAGCGATGTAGCTATGACCGATGAAGAAATGGCCCAGGTGTCTAGGGGTGTGGTGTTAATTCCCATGACGGCGGGCAGTGTTGCGGTGGGCTACAATCTGCCAGGGCTGGCGGGCGACCTGAATTTATCTAGAGACGCCCTGGCGGGCATTTTTCTGGGGGAAATTACCCAGTGGAATGACCCGGCTATTGCCGCTACCAACCCCGATGTAGCCCTCCCAGACTTGCCGATTATTCTGGTTCATCGCTCCGATGGTAGCGGTACGACGTCTGTGTTCACGGCTCATCTCAGCGCCATTAGCCCCAAGTGGGAGTCGGCGGTGGGCACCGGGTTAAATGTTAGCTGGCCCGCCGGGGTGGGGATCAAATCTAACGCTGGGGTCAGCGCCCAGATTTTGCAGGCCGAAGGAACCATCGGCTATGTGGAATACAGCTATGCCAAAAAGCTCGGTATGGCCACAGCCGCCATTCAAAACCGGGCGGGCAACTTTATCAAACCCAGCACCGAGTCGGCCAAGGTCGGCCTGAGTGATGTGGAAATGCCCGACGATCTGCGGATCTTTGTGCCTGACCCGGCACCGCCGCAGGCCTACCCCATTGTCACCTACAGCTGGCTGCTGCTCTACGAAACCTACGATGATCCCGCCAAGGCCGCCGCCCTTAGGGATGTGGTGCAGTGGGGGCTCACTGAGGCCCAGGGCTTTAGCGAAGAACTGGGCTACGTGCCCTTACCTGAGGCCCTGGTGAGCCAGGCGACAGCGGCCTTATCGCGGGTTAAGTAACCTCAGCCGGGGTTAGATTTTGTTATTCGCTAACGTGTCAAAGTTGCATTGGTTGGTTTGTAGTTGGTCTTAGCTGTGCTACCCTAGGTAAGATGCAAAAGGCCTTAGTGCCTATATTTTGCTGTCTTCACAGATTGGCCTGGGGTAGTGGGAGGTGGCTCA
>CAYUBC010000241.1:0-6194 GCA_964442885.1 uncultured bacterium
GCGGGTGGGGTCACTCATCATATCCCCGAATTTCGCGTAAGAGAGTTACGCTGTCTGGGGCGATTGCAGGGGGTGTTCATCGCACTTTAGGCATCACGATACGCTTGCATCGCACTGCCCCAATTTTGCTTAAGGCGGTGATTCGGATTGTACCGCTGCTGCTTAAGCAGCGCTGCCACCAATTCGATCACTTCCTGCTGCGCCTGAGGCGACAGCTTCTCGACCTCGCCGATAATCGGGTGCATAGCCAAGCTAGTCCTAATTGCCTTGGCTCCATTCTAATCGGCTATAAGCCCACCCAGGCACACCCAAACCACCCCAACCCCGGCGTTGCATAATCAAGGTATGAATTAGGCAAGATCTGCCATGCAATGTCCTGAGTGTGGAGCGACTCATATCCGTAAAAACGGCAAGAAAAAAGGCAAATAAAATCACCTTCGTGTCGAATGCGGACGTCAGTTCATCACCACTATGATCTACCCCGAGGCTACTCCGATGAGTTCAAGCGCGAATGTCTCAGGATGTACGTCAATCGGTCATGACTCGCGTCGAAGGAGAAAACACATGACTTAGATATTATCTAGCTCAATTGGCCCGCAAAACCTTGTGCTATTCCAAGTGCACGAATATGCTGAAATACTCCATGCGCTTGCTCCTGCACTGCCTCAAGTTTGGGGAGGTACCTGCCCCAGCCTAAATTCATACTCTTATTCAGCAGCGCCAAAATCCTTAGGGCATCAGTGCTTCAAGCGTCCTAAACGGCAGGCTTATTGCTGCCGTAGTGTACTAGCTCAGGCTATCAAGCCCGCTCACCCCTGGGGCCAAATAGCCAGTGGACACTATCTTCTGTCCTGAGGAATATCCTGAGGAATTTTCAGGATACGTCCTGAGTAATGTCCTGAGGACGTGTTATACTCAAGAAGAAGACTGAAGGGCTCAGGGAGATATCGCCTCCACTGGTAGGTTAAGCTCCCGCTGGCAAACTTGACGCCAGAGCGGTTGACAGTCCATCACCCTCAAAAAGAGAGTGATGCCAGTGCTACCACCGACATCACCAAAGGAAACAACAACACAAGTTAGCTGAAAGCTAGGCCAGCAGGTTCAGTGCTGGTCTTTTTATTTTAAAGCCTGAGGGGTCAAACCGTGACGATGATTTATCCTTCTGCCTTCTCCCTTCCACCTACCGGGACGATCGCTTTGTCACCCGCCAGGCCACTTCGCCATTCTTGCGGTAGCCAGAGCGGCTAAAGTTAAAACCGGCCTCAAAAAAGCTGTCACCCAGGTTCTCAATCTCGCGAGGTGGCAGGTCAAACAGGGCCGCGATTTCGCTGGTACTCAGCAACCAGCCATTGCGAGCCGCCGACTCAAGCCATTCAAAATACTGCAACGGGTCAGGCTGGGTAACGCCGCCAATGCGCGTCACCACTTCTGACACAATGGCGCTAATAAAACCGCCTAAATCTCCAGGGTTGTTAGCCAGGGACGATGATGTGCCATTTGCTCCCTGACCACCGCCTTTGGGCCGCGGCCGTAGCCCACGGGCTTCTACAAATTCTGCGGCACTCCCACCCTGGTTAATGAAGGTATGCAGTTCATCCATGAGATACAACTGCTCAGCCGTAATGTAAGACCGCTTACCAACTCGTTCTGGCGCAATGCCAAGCTGCTCCATACGCTTGTATACGGCGCTACGAGCTAAGTCGTAGCGGCCTTCCAGTTGGCTAACGGGAAATCTATCGATTTCGCCAGGGTTCATGGTTATCCTCTGGACAATCCTCAGGATATCAACCAGTATCGCCTAAGTTCTTGTCCTGTGGAAAGTCCTCTGGATGAATCTGATCTACTCAACTAGTCAAGCCTGCCAAAATGTTCTACCTGTATTCAGGACTATCCTCAGGACAGATGGCTTGTTTACTACATACCACGGATAGGCCTTAAGGATAAGTGAAAAGATGTTGAGCCTAACGAAACCCTAATTACTAAGCAAAATTTTAGTAAGGTATGGTTAGGGTAAAAGTTACTCTAGGCCGCTTAAGGCTTAATTAAGTGAAGCGTAAACTTTTCTTGCCCTATGGGAACCTCTTATTATCCTTGGAAGACACAGGTGTTGGTCGATTGGCTGCGGCAGGAGTTGAACTACTACGATGGCATTCAAGCCCTAGCGGCATCGCTGAAACTACCGGCCTACGTGGTTAGAAACTGGCTAACTAGCCCCATGCCCGACATCACCATGCCTCAAATCATGGCGATTGCTAACCGCAAGCGCTGGAGTGTGCAGCAAACCATCCAGTGGTTAGGGCTTCAGCCCGCTCATATAGAAACTTTAATGACTGAAGACCTGACCGGTAAGCCGTCACGCTGGGGGAAGCCGGATTTTTTTAGGTTTCAGCCCTTATCGACCAACCCAGGCCTTATAGCCCGCAACGAGAGCGTTGTTGGGCGATAATAGCCTGTACCTGAGGGGTTATACCGAGTGCAGCACCAGCATAGAGTCTTTCAAATTCGCGCTGATAGTGAGCGGCTACGGTAGCGCTATGAATCACCAGTAGGTTTTCGTCATTGGTTGTGTTAGCGGCCTGGCTCCAGTTTTGGGAGCCAATGACCACAACGCTCTGATCCAGCACTGCAAATTTGTGGTGCAGTTTATCGCCCTCGGCCAGGGTTGGCACACCGACGCTAGTAATTGGCGATGCCCAGGGTTGGTTGTTGGCGCTGAGCTGGCAGCGATGGTCGGGCAAGGCCAATCCCAGCATATCCAGCCCGGTGCTGTAGCTGCGATAGGCAAAACCTGGATCAATCAGCGCTCGGATGGTGATCCCTTGCTTAGCCTCCTGGGCCAGATGGTTGCTAAGGGTCTGATCTGAGAAAACAAACAGAGCCAGATCAATACTCTGGGTGGCCTGACCCAGGGTTTTGGCAATTAATCCATTCACACTCTCGGTCCAGGGCTGTGTTTTGGATGTGGGAGAAAACTGAAGATCCACCTCGGCACCGGAGAGCGCAATTGGCTGGGAAGGGCGATAGGCTTTTTGTAGCCCAAATTGGCTATCGGGCTTGCCCTGGGGGCCATCACCCCAAAGGGCGTTAAATTCTGTTTGAAAGTGTCGGGCAATAGGGGCACTGGTGATGACCAACAGACTGTTGGCATTGCCGTGGCTAGCCGGATTGAGAAAATCGCCGTGGATGTCGCTCAAGGTCCAATTAGCGGATCCGGTGATGACGGTGTGGCCATCCACCACCATAAATTTATGGTGCATCAGGCCACTGCCCTTGCTGCCATCGGCGGTATCATCTACGCGGGGAACCTGGGCCTGATCTAGGATGGTGAGAGCATCTCTGGCGGCTATTTCCTTAGAGCTGAGTTCTCCGTCCTGGTTTTGGTCTACAAAGCGGTAGAGATCAACGGCTTTAGTGCGGTCATAGTCGTCCAATCGTTCGATTATGCCCGGATCTTTTTGGGCAATCGGCGTGCTGTAAGTATTTTCTAGCACCACCCGCACCTGCACCCCCTGGGCCTGTTGCTGCGCCAGCGCTTGGGCAATTTCGGGCAGGGTAAATTCATGGACAGCCACTTCAATAGAGGTCTGGGCTGATTGAATGGCGTTAATAATAACCTGCTCTAGATCGTCGCCATGACGGGTGATCTGACGATAGGGATCGGTATAGAATGCCGCCTGACTGTGGTTAAAGTACGCCTGAATTTGGGGATCTTGGGGCAAAGGCTCAATAGTCGCTAGTTTTTCAGCACTGCGAAACTGGCGACCAATACCCGCAAGTAAGAGCAGGCCAAGACCCAAGCCTGCCCCCCAGCGAAACCAGGGAGATTTAGGTAGGTGCACAAAGAAACTGGAAGGCTCGTCACTCTGTAGTGAGCCCCCAAACTGGGATGAGCTAACAGCAACCTGACCAGAGCAATGCTCTAATCAATGCGTTCAATTTGCCAGAGAATTTGATTTCCCTCGCGCCGCACCCGTGACACTGACCAATTCCGCCAAGCCCAAAACTCGCCCCGGCTGGTGACAGCACTGGCATTCACATCCATGAGATCGGCTAGCTCAGAACTGGTGATTAAATAGCCCTGTTTAGCGATTTCATCGGCAATTTGTAACGTTTCAAGGGCATTACGCAGATTATCGACCCTGTCTTCACGGGGCAACGAGTCAAAATTTTCACCGGCCAAGGAGGCACCAGAGTCCGCCATGATATAGAGCGTGATCCAAAGCTTAAAATCAAGCTAAATTTTATCGTCTGCCTAGAAAGTTAGACGCCATTAACCCCATAAATTATCTTGGCTTTGCATTAAATAAACTTATGAGTTGTAGATCGGCTGGTGCCTTTAACCCGGTAGCCTCAATAGCCATAGTCCCAACGAGCCCAGTAGCCACGCACGTCAATGTGCGTAAATACTGAAGAACTGGCTAGCCCGCCCCGACTTCCCCACCAGGGGCTGAGTCGAGCATAGACATCAAAGCAGCTAATACCAGGGATCACGAAATCTACCGCATCGCCAGACAGGTGGCGAGAGAACCGCGCCCCTCCCACAGCAGCATTCGTAGCCGGATCGCGATACCAGGAGTTGATTTTAATCGGTCGCCCGCCGTACATCCGGCGGATTTCTTCCATGACTCGGGCAACTTTAAGAATGTTGTAGATCACAGCGGCGGATGCTGGTCGTCGAAATGCCCCGGTGTTTCGGTTGACGTGGAGGGCCTCGCCCCAGGTGAAGTTGCCCCGCACCCCGTACTGGTTAGTGGGAAAAATGGGGGTATTAGAGAAATAGGTGCCGGTGAACCCTGGCAGCTTGAGGGAAATGCCGCGATCTATTGGGTTTGCAGGCTGAGCCGAGTTTTTGTCATTGGGGTTGTTGCCCAGGGTGGTGCCTTCAAGTTCAATGTCAGGGACGTAGGCGTACCAGGTCGTCAGGTTTTTGGGGCCTAAGAAAGCACCCTGCAAAGCAACCTTGACGTGGTTATGCTCTGGCTGAGCGAAGGAATTGAGCAAAAACACGGTGCCTTTTTTAACCAGCACTTTGTCGGAACTGGACAACTGGTTGGATTGCACAGGCTGAGTTTTGAAGACCGTATCGCCTGTAATCTTCAGGTTTTGGCGTCGGCCATCGATTTTGACATCGGGTTTATACACAAACCAGGTGCGTTTTTCATCGGGGCCAAGTACCGCATCAGCTAGCTCAACTTCGGCATGGTCGCCCGCGGCAGGTTTATTGTTGATGAGCTTAAATTGAGTGCCGTTTTCTACAAAAATTTTCTGCGCATTGCTAAGCTGCGATGAGAGTTTGGGTTCAGCCTTAAACAGCGTGTCGCTCACTACTGTCAGCGTAATGTCCGTCATCATTTCTACATCGGGGCTGTAGACAAACCAGGAGGTCGTGGCTTTGTCGCCCAGGGTGGGTTCCACTAGCTCAACCTGCCAGTGGTTATTGCCCATCTCAATGTAGTACTGAATGTCTAATACACTACCATTAGTCACCAACACCTTTTCGGCATCGGATAGCTGCTCAGACAGCTTAGGTTGCAGTTTAAAGTAAGTCGTCGTCTTAACTCTAAGCTTCACACCTTGATGGCGGCTCTTATCTTCGAGACCAGGTGCTTTCTGGCCACTAACGGTATTCTCACCGGCTTCAGGGGGCGGTGGTGGAGGTGACACAACGCCGGAACTGACGCCACCGGCTTGCTCTGGTTCCGGTTCCCCTATCCCAATGGAGACTGTCATCGCCAGCGGGGAATCTGTGCGGGTAAACCATTGCCGCATCCCTTCAACGTTTAAGACCTGCTCTTTGGGGTTAGTGGACGATGGCCGTTTTTGTATTCGGGAAATCCACTGGTTACCCTGCATCAGGTAGATTGCATCGTCAGTTTCCTTAACCCAGGTCCCCATGATTGTTCCTCGCCTAGACATTGAAGGGGCGGTAGTGCGTAAAAACAGCCCTAGCTATGAATATTAAGCCCGAATCCTGGTTATGACGCAATTTGACCAGGGGATTGTAGCTTTTGCGATCACTCCCCACAAATGTCATGACATTTGCCAGAAACCTAGGATTTAGCGCAACTAGCCTGGTTAAAGGGGTGATTTCCTCTGTATTACAAGGCAGTTGTACAGCAGCTCAGCCTCACATTGCGAACTAGTGCTTTGTCAACGCCAAATTTTAGGGTAAATGCATCAGCTCGTAGTCAGCG
>CAYUBC010000242.1:0-6159 GCA_964442885.1 uncultured bacterium
CTCGACTATGCAGGTGCCAGTCAATGATTTCAGCATAATCCTGGGTGGCTTCCCGGCGTTTGAGCTTACCCCACGGCCCCACATCCACCACCGACTCGTAGATGGGTAGTTGGCCAATCACCCACTGGGTAATCTCGTTCCACCCAAGTTGGATAGTGCCGCGCTGCCCCTGGCTATTCTGGCAAACCACCATGGCCTGCGGCTCAAAGCTCTGGATGGCCTGCACGCGAAACACCGGAATAGCCTTCACATCCTCAATTAGGGCCACGCCAGCTGGGGTTTGGTGAGCATTCAGTTGCTCGCAGAAATACTGCAACTCCCCCGCTGGCCCCACCCGATAGAGCCGCCAAGCCTGGCTGGGCAGCTTTAGGCGGGCTGTGTAAGCGTCCAACTGCATCACCTGGCTCAACCCTTGCACGGCAGACTGGCGCTGTTCTCCGGCCACGGGTTTAAGAATCAGCACCGCTGCCGCACTGGCCCCTGGCTGCTGCTTTGCCGCCGACAGATCGTGCTCGCGGCGATGGGCCAATTGGTCGCGCACCCGCTGCATAGCTTCCCTGGCCTGGCCAAGAACCTTGGTGCTGGAAGCATTCTGCAACAGTCGGGTGTAGATCACCTGGGCTTTTTCCAGTTCTCCCTTGGCTTCCCAGTACTGCCCCGTGGCCAGGTGGAGCCAGGGATCCTGAGGCTTTTTTTGCTGCCATTGCTTCAGCAGTTGCGCCGCCTGGTTAAACTGCTGGGCTTGCAGGGCGGTGGTGATGAGGTCGTACATGGGCGAGGGGATGGATAGTGACGTAGTGGGGTGGGTTATAGGAGGCGGAGTTGTTGGGCAGTGTCGGGGTCGGGGGGCAGGGCGCTGGGGTCTAACTCGGCTAAAAAGTCATCGGCCAGGTCAACGGGGAGGTCGTCGGGATCGTTGGCGATGAGGGCGGCGGCGGCGGTGAGCATGGCACCGGCCAGGGGGGTTAGGTCGGTGCGGTTGGCCAGGTAGGCTTCCAGGGCAACCAGGGGATCGAGGCTGCTGTCGGTGCCGAGTTCAGGTAGGCGGCGACGACTGGTTTGCACACTGAGTTCGGCCTGGAGGGTGTAGGTGTGGGCAGGGGCCAGGGCAGTGTCTAGAGCGGCTTGATCAATCTCTTCAACTTGGCTGGGCCTGAGGGTGTAGAGACAGCGAACCACTGCATCGGCAATGTCAGTGGCGGCAATGGCGTCTACCAGGGCTGCCTGGGGATTTTCCGCCTCGGTTAGATCAACCTGAATAGTTCGGAAAGGACGCACCGGCAGCGGACAAAATTCTGCCTGGGCCTGACCCCGGTTGACATTAACCAGTAGGTAGCCTTTTTCTTCCTTTTCTTCACTAAAATCAACTCGCTCAATGCTGCCAGGATAGATCATCAGCGGCTGTTCGCAGAGTACCTGATGCCGGTGGACGTGCCCCAGGGCTACGTAATCAAAACAGTCGCGGGCCAGTAGCGCCATGGGGATAGTGAACCCCCGTCCGGCAGCCAGGAAGCGCTCGGCTCCGTAGGTGGCGGTGTCTACCATGGCGTGGGCCAGCAGAATGGTTGGAAGGGCGGTATCCAGGCGGCGAATTTCTCCCTCCAGGGCCACCCGCAGCCGGTCTAGCAGTAACTCGTTGATTTGCGTCAGGGAAAGCCCTTCGGTTTCGGGCCGAGTCAGCAGGGTGGAGCGGGTCAGCCAGGGTAGGGTAATCACCTGAACCGGGCCGTTGCCGGTGGTGATGCAATGGGTCTCCAGGCGATCGCCCACCACCACATCAGGAACGCCCAGGGTGCGATAGATAGATAGACTGGCCCCGCCTAACCCCTGGGCATGTTGGTCGTGGTTGCCCACCAGCAACACCGACGGAATGCCTGCCGCCGAGAGCCGACAAAACTGACTGGCCAACGCCTGCTGAACCAGCGGTGGCGGCGTGGCATCGGGGAAGGCATCACCCCCAAATAGCACCAAATCAACCGGTTCAGCCAGGGCACGGTCAATACAGTGAGTCAGCGCCTGCACAAAGTCCTCCAGGCGGGTATTCAGCCCGGTTTCTGGATTCAGCCGCCCGTGGGCAAACCCGCTACCCAAATGGATATCCGACAGGTGCAGAAGTTTTATCATAGGGTTTGACAAAGACGGCATCAGGGCAAGGTTGCGCCTCCAATGATAAAACCTTACTCAATTAAGATTGCTAACCTGTCGCGATAATCCGCAAACACTGCCCTTACGATGTAGGCTTTGCGGTGCTGACCCCAATTTTGCCGATGAAAGCCATTGTTCAAACCGAGTACGGCTCAGCGGATGTGTTGCGGCTGGCAGAGGTAGAGCCTCCTACCCTGTCAGACAACGGCGTGCTGGTGCGGGTCCATGCCACCTCCGTTCACGCGGGCGACTGGCATCTGATGCGGGGCACCCCCTACTTAGTACGGCTGATGTACGGGGGCTTGCGCAAACCCCGGATCAAAATTCTGGGCACCGATGTGGCAGGGTGCGTAGAAGCCGTTGGCCCAGCGGTAACGCAGTTTAAGCCGGGGGATGAGGTATTTGGGGATTTGTCAGAATCGGGCTTTGGTGCCTTTGCTGACTATGTTTGTGCCCCGGAAACGGCCTTGTCGCTAAAACCTACCAATCTCACCTTTGAGCAGGCGGCCACGGTGCCAGTTTCTGCCCTAACGGCCTTGCAGGGTCTCCGAGATGTGGGGCAACTCCAGGCCGGGCAACGGGTGTGGGTGAATGGGGCCGCCGGGGGGGTAGGCTCCTTTGCTGTGCAAATTGCCAAGGCTCTTGGCGCTGAGGTAACGGGGGTATGCAGCCCTCATAAAGTAGCCATGGTGCGCGAACTGGGGGCTGACACCGTGATGGATTATGCCCAGGCTGATGCTGTTTTGGCGGATTCCTCCAGTCAGAGGCTCTACGACATCATTCTGGATACAGCCGCTTACCGGGCGGCGGCGGACTATTTCCCGGCCCTAACCCCCACTGGCATCTATGTGATGGTGGGTGGCGCTATGGATCGGCTGTTTCAGGCCATGTTGCTGGGGCCGTGGATTTCAAAACTCCATCGTCGCCGGATCAAGTGCTTAATCGTAAACCCCAATCAAACGGATTTAGGCGTGTTGAAAGCGATGATTGAGGCCGACCAACTCCGCCCCTATGTGGATCGCACCTACCCCCTGAGCGAGGTACCGGCGGCCATTCACGACCTTGAGCAGCGGCGGGTACGAGGGAAAATTGCCATTAGTCTGAGCTAAGCCAGGGCAGCGGGCAACTCACCCAGAGGGGTTACTGGTCGGCGCGCAGTTGGTGCAGGGTTTTGACCTGTTGAGCCTGCTCTTGCAGTTGCACTTCAAGGCGCTGGCAGACTAACTCGCAGAGATCAAAAATCATGGGATCCGCCAGGTGGTAATAAACGCTAACTCCCTGGGGCTGGCGTTTGACGATGCCAGCCTGGGCCAAAATCTTGAGGTGCTTCGACACGTTGGCCTGCCCCAAGCCCGTTGCTTCGATAATTTCGGTGACATTTTTAGGCCCGCCCTTGATGGCGCACAGCACTTGTAGCCGACTCAGTTCTGACAAAACCTTGAAATAGTCAGCCACCTGAGCCAGAGCGGATGTAGGTATTGAAGACATAGCGAAAACTCGAAGGAAAACGAGGGGTTTACAACTCCATTGTATTATATTACTATTTGATTATATTCTTATACAGCCGAGGCCGCTAACGATGCTATTTCGTCAACTCTTCGATAGAGACAGCAGCACCTACACCTATCTAATCGCGGATCCAACTTCTGCGGAGGCTCTGTTGGTCGATCCGGTTGTTGAGCAGGTCGAGCGGGATTTGAAACTGCTGCAAGAACTGGGCTTAACCCTACGCTACTGCCTAGAAACCCACGTCCACGCCGACCATATCACCGGAGCGGCCCAACTGCGAACCGCCACCGGATGCGTCAGTGTGGTGCCAGCCGGAGCCCAGGTGGACTGTGCTGACCGCACCATTCGCCACGGTGAAACGCTGCCAGTGGGAACTGTGACCGTGCGGGCAATCGCCACCCCCGGCCACACCGACAGCCACATGGCCTATCTCGTCAACGGCACCCACCTGCTCACGGGGGATGCTCTACTGATTCGAGGCTGTGGACGCACTGACTTCCAAAGCGGGGATGCAGGCACCCTGTTTGACTCCATCACCCAACAGATTTGGGCACTGCCCGATGCCACCCTGGTTTATCCCGGCCACGACTACCGGGGGCATACCGTGTCATCGGTAGCCGAAGAAAAACACTGGAACCCCCGATTTGTCGGTCGCAGCCGCGAGGACTTTATTCAGTTTATGGAGTCGCTAGATCTGCCCAATCCCCAAAAAATGATGGAAGCCTTGCCTGCCAATGAACAGTGTGGCCGGGTGGCGGTCGCCTCGGCTTAAGCCCTGGCTGAGGCCCACCTCCCTTAAGCCATCACTTGCCGTTAGCCATCACCCTGGCGCAAGGTTTGGCTATCCGACCCTCGAATAGCGCCCTAAAAACTCATCCCTTGGAGAAACACTATGCCTATAACTCAAACTGCCCCACGGCAAGACCTTGACGCTCAAACCCTCCATCAGTGGCTAGAGAGTGACACCGTTCTACTTATCGATGTGCGAGAACCCGCCGAATACGCCTCCGAGCGAATTCCGGGTGCCAAGCTGCAACCGCTTTCCCGCTTCAACCCTGAGCAAATTCGGCCCACGCCAGGTCAACGGCTGGTGCTGTATTGTCAATCGGGGAATCGTTCAGCCAGGGCGGCCCAGCAGTGCCTCGCGGCTGGTTTTCCTGCTGTGGCTCACCTCCAGGGCGGCATCCCAACCTGGAAAAATGCAGGCTATGCCGTGGAAAAAAGCCAGAATGCCCCCATTAGCCTGTTCCGTCAGGTGCAAATTGTAGCGGGGTCGTTAGTGGTAGCAGGTACAATTTTGGGGGCGCTGGTGTCACCGGGCTTTTTACTGTTAAGTGGCTTTGTAGGCGCTGGTCTAGTATTTGCTGGCCTCACCAATACCTGTGCCCTGGGCCTGCTGCTGGCTAGACTTCCCTACAACCAACGCGCTAGCCAACGGTGGGGCTAGGCCATGCTCTGGTTAATTGGGCACATTCTGGCCGTTGGCATTGGCATTAGCCTGGGGTTGCTGGGCGGCGGCGGGTCGGTGCTGGCGCTGCCCGTGCTGGTCTACGTAATGGGGATTGAGCCTAAACCGGCGATCGCCATGACGCTCATCGTCGTAGGAACCGTGAGTTTGCTGGGTAGCTTCCCCCACGCCCGGCGCGGCAACGTCAACCTTAGAGTAGCCGCAATTTTTGGGTCAGCCACTATGCTGGGAGCCTACCTGGGCGCGCGGCTGGCTACGCTGCCCTGGGTTAGCAGCACATTCCAAATGATGCTGTTTGGAGTAGCCATGCTGCTGGCCGCAGGGTTGATGATTTATCGCTCCCTTTCTCCCCCGCTTGGGGACGATAACGATCTAGAGGCCATGCCTTACCTCAAACCCGCCTGCCGATATTGCTGGCTATGGTTGATGACTGAAGGGCTGGCGGTCGGCGTTTTGACTGGTTTGGTGGGGGTTGGCGGCGGGTTTGCCATTGTGCCCGCCCTGGTGTTGTTGGGTAAGCTGCCCATGCGGCAGGCCATTGGCACGTCATTGCTGATTATTGCCTGCAACTCTGCCGCCGGATTGTTGGGTTATTTAGGCCATATCTCCCTGGACTGGTCGCTGACGGTTTCCTTTACGTTTTTGGCGGCCTGCGGCACAGTCATCGGGGCTTACCTGGCCCAGTTTGTCTCAGCAAAACAGCTCCAAAAAGGCTTTGGCTACTTTTTGCTAGCCATCGCCACCTTCGTGCTGATCCAAAATCGCAACAGCTTACCGGGGTTTAGAAAAGTCACGCCCTATCTACCGCAGAATGTCTATGCCCACAAACTGCCGCCAAAGGGGTAAACCACCCTATCCATCGCTCGTCACCGGGCTCCACTATAAACGTTGAAGACTAGCTACAGGAACCGGGGTTTTAGGTGGCACCCCAAAGGCTAGCTTTGCTTGCCTCGCCCAACCCCCCGGTTCCCTAATGGCTATCGCCTACGGCTAGCTACTCACCCCCCGGCGGCGCGTCATCAGGCTGATGTAGCCGC
>CAYUBC010000243.1:0-6158 GCA_964442885.1 uncultured bacterium
CCATTGTGCGGATGCGGGCACCAGGCATGACCTTTTTCAAAATGCCAGTGTTTTGCTGGACGGTGATGGCCGCCCAGATCATTCAGCTTTTTGGGCTACCAGCGCTAACTGCCGGTGCCGTCATGCTGCTGTTTGACCTAATAGTGGGTACCAGCTTCTTTAATCCCGAACTCGGTGGCGACCCGGTACTATACCAACACTTTTTCTGGTTTTACTCGCACCCAGCAGTTTATGTGATTATTTTGCCGGTTTTTGGAGTTTTCTCAGAACTTTTCCCGGTTTATTCACGCAAGCCGCTGTTTGGCTACCCTGTAGTTGCTGTCTCGTCATTTATCATCACCGGCCTGAGCGCCATCGTCTGGGTACACCACATGTTTGCCAGCGGCACCCCCGGCTGGATGCGGATGCTGTTTATGGCCACGACAATGCTGATTTCGGTGCCTACGGGCATCAAAATCTTTGCCTGGGTAGCGACCATCTGGGGCGGCAAACTGCGGTTGGACACGCCCATGCTATTTGCCCTGGGAGGGCTGTTGATGTTCCTATTTGCGGGCATTACGGGCATTATGCTGGCGGCGGTGCCCTTTGATATCCACGTCAACAACACTTATTTTGTGGTCGGCCATTTCCACTACGTCATCTACGGTGCGACAGTGATGGGGATCTACGCCGCCATCTATCACTGGTTCCCCAAAATGACAGGCCGCATGTACTATGAAGGCTTAGGCAAACTCCACTTTGCCCTAACGTTTATTGGCGTGAATCTGACCTTCCTCCCCATGCATCCCCTTGGATTACAGGGCATGCCAAGGCGGGTAGCTTCCTACGACCCTGAGTTCGCCTTCTGGAATGTACTAGCCAGCCTTGGGGCCTTTTTGCTGGGAGTATCCACCCTGCCCTTCCTACTGAATATGATTAGCTCTTGGATCCAGGGGCCAAAGGCACCGGCTAATCCCTGGCGGGCCATTGGTCTGGAGTGGATGGTCGCTTCCCCACCCCCCCACGAAAACTTTGATGTGATTCCTACCGTCGTCTCCGAGCCCTACGGCTACGGCAAAGACGAACCCCTCGTTGCATCCCCTATGCTGTCTACGGAGTTGGCCAGTGAGCTCAGTTAATCTTGACCAATCCCTTAATACCGCCACTGCGGTAGCGGCTCATGCCGCCGAGCACCACGATGAAGCTGGCAACAGCATGTTTGGCTTCGTTGTCTTCCTGCTGTCGGAAAGCGTTATTTTCCTTAGCTTCTTCATTGGCTATATCGTCTACAAAACCACAACCCTAGACTGGCTCCCTGCCGGGGTTGAAGGGCTAGAGGTGCGCGAACCCTTCATCAACACCATCGTTCTGGTGTCCAGCAGTTTTGTGATTTACATTGCCGAGCGCTACCTTCATAAGGAAAATCTCTGGGGCTTTCGCCTGTTCTGGCTGCTAACCATGGCGATGGGGAGCTATTTCCTCTACGGCCAGGCGGTGGAGTGGATGGGGCTGCCCTTCGGCTTTACGGATGGCCTGTTCGGCGGTACCTTCTACCTGCTGACCGGCTTCCACGGCCTGCACGTGATGACTGGCGTGCTTTTGCAAGGAATTATGCTGACCAAGTCGTTTATTCCCGGCAATTACGATAAGGGCGAAGTAGGGGTTGTTGCCACGTCCTTGTTCTGGCACTTTGTGGATGTTATTTGGATCATCCTGTTTATCCTGATCTACGTGTGGCAGTAGAGCCTACATTATCCCTGAGCAAATGACGCGGCTAGCTAGAGTCATCCTCTCGGGCAGTGTTGGCGGGTGCAGATGAGTTCCTCACTGGAGGTGTCATCTGCATTCTTTTTGATGCCTATTTCGCTAATTGCACCGACCCCATCTGCGGGCATCAGCCAAGTTAGGAGGTTTCCAGGAAAGCAGTTCCCCGCTTCAAGTTCAGCAATCCTACGTACTGTAGGGTAGGCACGGCCCACCATTGGGGAAACTGTTCTCCAGAAAACGCCTTGGTTAACTTCTTTTACAAGCAACCCTCCTCTAGAGGCAGGTCGGGCTTGGCAGCATCGGCCCCTGGCATTGGGTTAACCTTCTCTTACGAATGCTCCCCCATACTGTTAGACAGTCATGGCCCAGGAGATGCTCTATGGATCCTAAATCACTTTGGCAACGTTACCAGGACTGGCTTTATTACCACGATGGTTTAGGGCTTTACCTCGACATCAGCCGCATTCGTTTCGATGACAGCTTTGTGACTGCCATGCAGCCCAGATTCGAGAAGGCCTTTGACGACATAGTGGCGCTGGAAGGTGGTGCCATTGCTAACCCAGACGAAGGACGCATGGTGGGCCATTACTGGCTACGCAACCCAGATATTGCTCCCACTGATGAGATCCGTAGCTCAATCATTGCAGACATTGACGACCTAGAAGCCTTTGTCGCTAAAATCCACTCTGGCGAAATTCGCCCACCTGAAGCACCTAAGTTTGAGCACATCCTGTCGGTGGGCATCGGTGGCTCGGCCCTCGGCCCCCAGTTTGTAGCCGAGGCTATCTCGCCCGATGTGCAGCGCATGACCATCCACTTTATCGATAATACCGACCCTGCCGGGATGCGCCGCACAATGACGCGGATGCGGGATCAGCTCCCAGCTACGCTGATTCTCAACACCAGTAAATCCGGCGGCACCCCAGAAACTCGTAACGGCATGCTGGAGGTCAAAGCCGCCTACGATAAGCTAGGACTCAATTTTGTAGACCATGCTGTAGCCATCACCATGGAAGGCAGCAAAATGGATTTGGAGGTGGCCAAGGCGGAGGGTTGGCTCCGGGAGTTTTACATGTACGACTGGATTGGCGGTCGTACCTCGGTCATGTCGGGTGTGGGCTTATTGCCTGCCGCTCTCCAGGGCATCGATATTCGGGCCATGCTGGACGGCGCGAAGGTGATGGATGAAGCCACTCGGATTCGTGATATTAAACGCAACCCCGCCGCTCTGTTGGCCCTGGCCTGGTACCACGCCAGTAATGGCAAGGGCGAAAAGGACATGGTAGTACTACCCTACAAAGATAGCCTGCTGCTGTTCAGCCGCTACCTTCAGCAGTTAATCATGGAGTCTCTGGGTAAGGAAAAAGACCTGGATGGCAACGTAGTGCATCAGGGGATTGCGGTTTACGGCAACAAAGGCTCGACCGATCAGCATGCTTACGTGCAGCAGTTGCGGGATGGTGTGCCTAACTTTTTTGCCACCTTCATTGAGGTATTGGACGATCTGCCGAACCAGGACGACATTGAAGTAGAGCCCGACGTTACCTCTGGCGACTACCTCAATGGCTTTCTCTACGGAACCCGCAGCGCCTTGTATGACAATGGCCGCGACTCTGTAACCATTACGGTGCGCGACGTCAACCCCCGCACCGTGGGAGCGCTGATTGCCCTCTACGAGCGAACTGTCAGCTTCTATGCTTCATTGGTTAACATTAATGCCTACCACCAACCTGGGGTAGAAGCTGGGAAAAAAGCCGCAGCCAGCATTCTGGATGTGCAGCGACGGGTGCTGGCGGTGCTGCGAGAGGCCAGTAGTCCCCTGGATATTGAAACCCTGGCCGCGAAAGCTGGAGCTAGTGACCAGGTAGAGACTGTGTACACTATCTCCCGCCACCTATCAGCTAATGATCGGGGTATCCTCCTGACCGGAGATCTGGCTAAGCCTGCCAGCCTGCAAGTTTATATGCAGCACTAGGATTGCAGAGTTGGGCGACTAGAGATCGTCTAACTCCTCCAGGTGATCCAGAGATTCCGGCAAGTTGTAGCGGAGGCTATCCAGGGTTTGCTTTTGGCGGCGACGAGAAGGGCGGCGGTAAGTTTTAGCTGGCAATAGGGGCTCTTGATGGGTTTGCCCCAGGTCGCCAACTTTGATCTTGAGTGTGGCTTCTTTCTCTCGCCGCTGGCTACCAGCCTGCTGATAATCTAGGGCTTCGTCCAGCATCGTCAGGTACAAAGCGTAGCGATCCCAAGCAGTTCCTACAGCACAACCGGGCTCATCTCGATGCAGGCAATCATTAAACTGACACTGATGACCGGCCAATCGCTGCCGAATCTCAGGAAAGTAGAGCCCTAGAGCCTCCGGAGAGGAGGTCAAATCAGGCTGATTAAAGCCTGGGGTATCGGCCAAAAAGCCACCCTCCGGTAGTTCAAATAGTTCAACATGGCGGGTGGTATGACGGCCCCGGCCTAACTTTCCCGATACAGCTCCGGTTCTTAGTGTTGCTTGGGGCACCAATCGGTTGACTAGGCTGGACTTCCCAACTCCCGATGGCCCACATATAACCGTGATTCCTCCCGTTAAGCGCTGACTGAGGGGAGCCAGGGATTCTTCTCTGGCCTGAACACTAGTCATAACTGGCTCATAACCCCATTGCTGCAGACGCCTCTGCCAATATTGGCAGGTTTCTAAACCGACTAAGTCCTGCTTGTTCAAACACAACACAATTCCTAACCCGGTGGATTCTGCCTTGACTAAAAACCGGCTCAGCTGTTGAGGGTCAAGATCGGGCTCTGCCAGGGCAAATACCAGCAAAATCTGGTTGACATTGGCAATGAGAGGGCGGTCTAGCTGGGTCTCACGGGGATAGACCACGGCAATGGCCCCCCGGTTACTCTCCCAGTCAGGCTCTTCAACACCTACTCGGTCGCCGACCATCACCTGCTGCCCAATTTTTCTCAACCGGGCTCGCCGAGTACATAGCAAATACCGTTGCTCTACCTCCGGGGTAAAAACGGGTTGGTGTAGGCGTACCCAGTAAAAATTAGCCTGTACGGCGGTTACTACCCCCCATAGCTCTGGGGGCTTTCCCTGAGGGAATGAGGCAGGGACATTTGGCACCTGCATACCTAGGCAGGCCGACGCACGTGCAGGGCAAAGTAGCCGACGCAGTCCTGCAATTGCTCAATCACATAGCCTTCCATCCTCAGGCTATCAGGCACTTGCTCAACGGGTTCGCCAGCATCTAACCATACTTCTAAGAGAGCACCGGGAGCCATTTTCTCCAACTGCAACTTGGTACGTACAAAATTAATCGGGCACGGGGTGCCTCGCAAGTCCAAAGACGTATCGGGTTGTAAAACGTCAGCGCTACTCATCCGCGAAATAGCCCTCCTAAAAAGCCCTCAATACCACCCCGATTTACCTTATCGCCGCGAATTTCTGCCAGTTTTTCAATCAGCTCTCGCTCTTCTGGCTTTAGGCGAGTTGGAATATCAATCTGCACAGTAATTAAGTGATCACCCCGGCTGACTGGGTTGCCCAACTTAGGCACACCATGATTTTCCAACGTCAGCACGGTGCCTGGCTGGGTACCAGCAGGGATATCTAGCTCCACTGGGCCGTCTACCGTTTCAACCGTCAGCTTACACCCCAAAATGGCCTGCAAATAGCTGACTCGCAGGTCTGACAGAATATTGATACCATCGCGCTTAAAGACAGCGTCTTCGCTAACAAACAGATAGACATACAAATCTCCTGCCGGGCCACCTCGCAGGCCTGCATCGCCCTCGCCCGATACTCGCAGGCGAGTGCCGTTGTCTACCCCAGCGGGTACCGTAATTTTAAGCTTCTTGGCTTCCTGGGTTTGGCCGCTACCACCGCACACCTCACAGCGATCTTCAATCACTTCACCCGTTCCCCCACAAGTGGGGCACACCGATACCTGGGTAAAGCTACCGAACGGGGTGCGGGTGGCTCGCCGTACCTGCCCCGTGCCACTGCATGTGCTGCATGTAGTCGGTCGGGTACCTGGCTTAGCACCGCTGCCGCTACAGGTGGCGCAAGTTTCCAGGTGACTGATCTTAATCTCCTTCTCGCCACCAAAAACTGCCTCTTTGAAGCTTAGTTTCAGATCCAGGCGGAGATCGTCCCCCCGTGTAGCCGTGCGCCGCCGTCCGCCCTGGCCCATACCGCCAGAAAAGCCACTAAAGAAGCTTTCAAAGATATCGGCAAAGCCACCCATATCGCCAAAGTCCTGATAACCGCCCCCAGCGGCACTGCCGACTCCGGCTTCCCCAAAGCGATCATAGCGAGCCCTAATTTCCGGCTCAGATAAAACTTCGTAGGCCCGATTGATTTCCTTAAAAGTTTCCTCAGCCCCCGGTTCTTTGTTGACATCGGGGTGATATCGGCG
>CAYUBC010000244.1:0-6154 GCA_964442885.1 uncultured bacterium
GGGTCGTTTCATTCTCATTCTGAGACTGCTACAGAGTTTTCTGCACCACTAAGGAGCAAGGCCATGAGCTCCCAAACTTTGCTTTCTAGATAAAGCCGTTGGGTTATCCCCTGAAACGGACAGTGCAGAAGTTGTTGCACGGCCATCTGCATGGCCACCGTAGGAGTACCAGCGCGCTCCAGATAGGGCTGGTCAGAGGGGCGCAGCAAATCCACAAGGGCGGCTCCTCGCAGGCCGCAATGCCTACCCACCGCTGAAACAGGGCTGGTTCGATATGCACGTTGACACTCACAACCCGGTGCTGGCCAGGCACACACCATAGACCGGCGGGCGCTAAACCGCTGCCGTACAGGGCAAAGTGCTGGTGGCTGTGGTGGCCGTTCTCAATTAACTCAAAGCCGTACTCCAGGGGGTGAGGGCGATCAGGCTGTCGAACCTCCAAATCTTGATTCAGGCAAACCTCCTCAATACTCAGATCAAGCCCATCTTGAAGCGCAATGAGGCGTTGACGCCCCTGCCCAAAGTTGGGGGGATAAACATAGACCCACTCAGTATCATCATCCGTACAGGCATCGGTGGCTGAGTCACTTAGCCAACTCAAGTAATCGGCGTGGGAGAGGGTAATGGCCATAACAGGCATTGCAACAGCGGCAAAATCTAAAAAGTCGGGTGCTCACCCGAAGGCTGCTATGGAACAACCCCCAGACAAACACCCGGCAACCTGCATCTAAGGATTAAGATGCCAGAGAGGATAGGTAGATTTTACCCCCAATTAACAATAATTCTCAATACCTGGATCGAAATAGATTCCATAATCACCAGGTTCCTTACGCTGTAGGGGATAACCGGGGAGACCTTATGGCTGGCACAGGATCCTTTAAGATGCACTACTTGCTTTCTTAAACTGCTACCTCGGCTCGGTAGGGCAGGTCAGCCCTGGCCGGAGAGAATCCCCATCCAGAGCGCCCAGGTTTTTAGGCCGATCTGAGGTTGTCGATGTTTTGAGCGTTCTTCGCAGGCTTTTGTAAAATTAGAAAGCAACAACACACAATGTACGCAGTTGCCGTACAAGTTGAGGGCTCTCAATGGATTCTGTGAGCGTAAATAAGTTTCGAGACACATTAAAAGACTGTGTAGAAAGAGTAATCAGCGAGCATCGTCCCATTAAGGTAACTCGCCGAAATGGAGAAGACTTTATTGTAGTGAGTGCTGAGGATTGGGAGCGAGATCAAGAAACCTTGCATATCCTGCAAAGCAACAGTCTAATGAAGCAAATTTCCAAATCGCTAGAAACTCATGTTCATGAACAGGGCTATTCGCCAACGAGTGAGGACATGAATGAGCTCCTTGGTGTTTGAAGGAGAAACTTGGAGCGAATACGAAAAATTGAGGGAGAAAGACAAAAAGCTTCACAAAAACCTTTGCAGCATACTCAAGGAAATGTTGAGAGGAGATCCAAGTTCAGGTGCTGGAAAGCCGGAACCTCTTAAGCACAATCTATCTGGCCTTTGGTCTCGAAGACTATCTCAGAAGGATCGAGTGGTCTATAAATTTGATGACACTTATATTTATATTTTTGCGATAGGCGGTCACTATGACCAATTAGAATAACTCGAACGTTGTTCAATTCTGCCTAGCTGGATCTGCTCGCTGTGGATCAGCAGGAAGTGGGTTTGGTGGCGATCGTAGTCGTCGTAAATTCTCTCGCTGAGATTGCGCCGCGCTGCAGAAATCCCTTAGATCCTATGTCGTCGGGTTCCCAAGGGGGGCGGGCATTCGATCACCACAGACCTGATTGAAAACGAATTGCAGACAATCCGCCCGACCCCCCTTGCCTCGCCTCCTATTGCTCTGGGGGCTCTACCCAAGCGGGATCAGCGCACCAGCCCTGAGCAGGCACACGAAACGAGACTGAGGATCATGGGCTAAATCGGCGCGATCGCCGTATTCCACCACCTGACCCTGATCCAAAATCAAAATCTGGTCGGCCCGCTCCACGGTCTTAAGCCGGTGGGCGATAATAATCCCCGTGCGGTTCTCCAGTAGCCGATCCACCGCCCGCTCGATTAGCTGCTCCGTCTGTGGGTCTAACCGCGATGAAGCCTCATCCAGCACCACTAGCCCCGGATTTTTGAGAAACACTCGCGCGAAGGCTAGCAGCTGCGCCTGCCCCGCCGATAGTCCGCCGCTGTCTGCCCCTAGGGGTGTGTTCAGCCCCTCAGGCAACGCCTCTAGCCAGGGCATCAGCCCCAGGTCATCCAGGGCTTGCAGAATGGCCTCATCGTCAATGTGCTCATTAAAGAACGTCAGGTTATTGCGCACCGAGGTCTGAAACAACTGCACATCCTGGGTTACAAACCCCACATGACGAGGCAAATCTCGCTGGGGCACCTGGGTAATATCCACTCCGCCCAGCCGAATCTGCCCCTGCTGACTGTCGTAGAGCCGCAGCAGCAGCCGGGCTAAGGTGCTTTTGCCGCTACCCGTGCGACCCAGCAGGCCAAGGGTGGAACCGGCGGGGAGGTGGAGGGTGAGGTTGCGGAGGGTATAGGCGGAGGGAGGGGGAGAGGGGGAGAGGGGGGGAGGAGATAAGGGGTTTTGAATTTTGAATTCTGAATTTTGAATTGATTCACCCGCCCACTCCCCATAGCCAAACCAAACTCCCTCAAACTCTACCGACAGCGCCCCGGTAGGCAAAACGCCCTGCCCACCAGGGGCCAGGTCACTGCGGTAGGTGAGCAAGGTCTGAATCCGCTGGATGCTGGCCTGGGCCTGCTGGAGTTGCTCCAATTCTTCGCGGATGCGTTCGATGGGGTCTTGCAGCAGGGTGGTGTAGTGAAACAGTAGGTAGACAGTGCCGATAGTAATGGCGTTTTGCTTCCACAGATAGGCACCAATGGCCAGGCTAATGGCGTTTCCCAGGGTAAACAGCCCCACGGTGCTGCCCCACAGCAGGGTGCTGGTAAAGCGAGCCCGGTGAAAGATGGCCAGCCAGCGGCGCAAGATGCGGTAGAACCGCTGCATCACGTAGCTAACGGCTCCGTTGGCGCGAATATCTTCCAGTCCGCTCAGGTACTCGGCTACAAAACCATAAAATTCGGCGCTAATCTGGCGGTAGAGACGCCAGGGTTCAACGGCCAGCGCTTGCAGACTACCCAACACCCCAAAGGCCACCAGGGAAAATAGGCTAAGACTAAGGCCCGCTCGCCAGTCTTCGAACCAGAGCACAGTCAGCACGCCAGCTACTAGCAGACCATTACTTAGCACTTGCAGCACAAACTGCGAAAAAAATCGGGAGAGGGCATCCACATCGCCATCCACTCGTTCTACCAGTTCGCCGGGGGTATGGGTTTTGTGAAAGGCCAGGTCAAGGTTGAGGCTATGCCGGGTTAAATCAAGGCGGAGGTGATTGGTGGCGCTCCAGGCGATCACCTCACTGAAGTAGGTGGTGGCAATTATCAGCCCCTGCTGCACCATCGCCAGCCCAATAAACGCCCCAGCGGCTAGTTGCAGCGATCGCGGCTCCCCCCCAGCTACCGCCGTATCAATGAAATAGCGCAGAATCTGGGGATTCACCAACTGCAACCCAATGCCTCCCAGCAGGGTAACGGTCAACCCAGCGAAGCGGCCCCGCTGACCGTTGAGGTAGTGCATTAAAAGTGCTGGATATCCCTGCGGCGCGGTTGTCATGGCCAGCCCTACTTATCCAAAATTCCGCCTAATAGCTTACTCGCTGGCTTGCCCTAAAAGGATTCCTAAACGGAGTTTTTTGGCGCTTAGCGGGAATTATTGCCCTTCTCCGCCTGGGTGGATACCCGTTTCGCTAGTCTATTACTATCCCGTTTACTGCGTTTCTTGGCTGCATGAGGTGCACTCGCCCCTGAGGCACGGCCTCCCCTACCGCCGCTCCAGGTATTGATAGGTGGTCAAATATCCCCGGCCTTTTACCATGACCTGGCCTGTCTGGGCAAACCGGTAACAGTGCTTAACCCGCTGATAGGTCGCCTCGGTCACTTGAATTTTGCCGGGGGTGCCCTGGGCCTCCATGCGGCTGGCGATGTTGACGGCATCGCCCCAGAGGTCGTAGCTAAATTTCTTAATCCCAATTACCCCAGCCACCACGGCCCCAGTGTTGATGCCAATCCGAAGCTGAAAGTCTTGCCCATCGGTGCGGGCGATGCGGGCAGCGGCCTCCTGCATGGCCAGGGCCATTTCCATCACCGCTTCTACGTGGTTCTCAATGGGTACAGGGAGGCCACCCACCACCATGTAGGCATCGCCAATGGTCTTAATTTTCTCAAGCTGGTAGCGCTCTGCCAGGCGGTCGAACTCAGAGAAGATTTGATTCAGCCAGTTGACCAAATCCAGGGGACTAGTCTGGGCGGCAATGGGGGTGAAGTTGACAATATCGGCAAACAGAATAGTGACATCATCAAACCGTTCGGCCAGGGATCCCTGAAGCTGCTTCAACTGCTCCACAATGGCCCTGGGCAAAATGTTGAGCAGCAGTTGCTCAGATTTTTGCTGCTCTAACCGCAGGGCCTGCTGAGCCTGTTCACGCTCCTGCATTTCGCGCTGAAGCTGGTCGTTTTGGGCTTGCAGCATTTCGGCCTGGCGGCGCAGAGCTCGCTGCAAGTCTGCCAGCAGCGGTAGGGAACCGCCTGCCGAAATAGCTCGCTGGGTCTGGCGCTGGAGCCGCTGCACCTGTCGGTAGTGGGCCACCTGCACGCCAATGCGGGCGGCAATTTCAGCCGGTGGCAGGGTCGGGTTCAGGTAATCGGCCACGCCAGCTTCAAAGGCTTGCAGCCGGGGGGCTACGGCTAAGTCGCCGCCGATCACAATAACCGGAATTAAGCGGGTTTGTGGGTGCTGCTGAAAGCGCTGGCAAACCTGCACCTCAGTAGCCGTTAGCGCTGGGGTGGTGACGATGATTAGCGCCGGGCCGCAGGTCAGCGCTGCGGTTAGCGCATCAGCCGGAGAGGCAACGGCATACACGACATAGCTTGCCGCCGCCAACGCATTGAGCAAGTCGGGCGCAGGCGCTGAGCCACGACTGGCCACCACCATCAGGCTTAACGTGGCATTGGCAAGGGGGGCGTCGGAAGCTGTGGCGTTGGGAACGGAATCAATCATAGCGGCCTGGCGCTGGGGTGGCGGTCTCTCTGTAGAAGGACTGAAGAATGGCCCCGTCCATTTCAGTTTCGTGCTAGAAGAAGTGAACGTTCTTCAATTGATGGGGCTATGAAAGGTAAGCATATCCTGATTACAGGAGGCGCTGGAGGATTGGGTACGAGTGTGACGCGGCTCGCCCTCGACCAGGGCGCTAGCGTGGTAGTTCCCTATCGCCAAGAGACCGAGGCCACCCGGTTGAGAGCATCGCTACCCACCTCTAACCTTCCCCGACTGAGCCTGGTAGAAGCTGATTTGCTGGATGAGGCCACGGTTATTTCCCTTATTAACCAAATGCCTCGGATCGATGGCCTGATTCATCTGGTGGGTGGGTTCGCCATGGGGCCAACCGCTGACTACGCCTATCGCGATTGGAAGCAGTCCTTTGATCTCAATGTCAACACGACGTTTCTGCTGTGTAAGCACAGCCTTAAGAAAATGCAGGCTCAAAACTATGGGCGCATTGTCACTATTGGTTCGCGGGGAGCGGTGGAGCCGGTGGGTCAACTAGCGGCCTACTGCGCCTCAAAAGCGGCAGTGGTGGCCTTGACCAGAACCATTGCCGATGAAACCAAGGGCACCAACATCACCGCCAACATTGTTCTACCCAGCGTCATCGATACCCCCACCAACCGCCAGGCCATGGGCGAGGAGCAGGCCAACCAGTGGGTAACCCCAGAGTCGCTGGCAAAGGTGATTTGTTTCCTGGCCTCAGAGGCGGCTCAGGATATTCGGGGGGCGGCGGTGCCAGTCTATGGCAATCTCTAATAATCCCTTTATTGCCCTCAAAGCCCGTCTGGTACTGGCCGTATTCTTCAGTATTTCCATCGGGCTAGCGCTGGTGCTGGGGGTGCTAGGGGGACTGGATTTACTGCCCCTCCAGGCCAATGACCCAATTATTGCTCCTATCGTTTATATTTTGGTATTTTCGGGTCTCTGTCTGGTCATTGTCGCGGTGTCGCGACACCCAGCCATAAACCTGGCC